>NZ_JAGAVR010000015.1:0-5107 GCF_017941855.1 Turicibacter sp.
ATTTTGGTCATTAGTGTAAGCATGGATTGTAGTCATGAATCCTTTTTGTACACCGTATTTATCGTTTAATACTTTAGCCATTGGAGCTAAACAGTTAGTTGTACAAGAAGCTCCTGAGATAACTGTTTCAGTTCCGTCTAAAATATCTTGGTTTACGTTGTAAACTACAGTTTTGATATCTCCTGTAGCTGGTGCAGAGATAACTACTTTTTTAGCTCCTGCTTGTAAGTGTAATCCAGCTTTTTCTTGAGAAGTGAAGAATCCAGTACATTCTAATACTACATCTACTCCTAATTCTCCCCAAGGTAAGTCTGCAGGGTTACGCTCAGCAGTAACTTTGATTTCTTTACCGTTAACTACGAAAGCTCCGTCTTTAACTTCGATTTCTCCGTTGAAACGACCTTGAGCTGAATCGTATTTGAATAAGTGAGCTAATGTTTTAGCATCAGTTAAGTCGTTGATTGCAACAACTTCAAATTCATTGTTTTCGATCATTAAACGTAAAGCTAAGCGTCCGATACGCCCGAATCCATTAATCGCTACTTTAACAGCCATGTGAAGATTCCTCCTAGAATATAATAAATATGTTATTTGTCACAACCCGTGTAACCGAGTACACATATATATTGTGAAAAATTACTACATTTTTATTCTAACAATTTGTACCATGATAATCAAGTTTTAAACTACTGTAAGCGTTTATAATTAGTTGACTAACAAAAATAAACATAAGAAATTTCCATAAAAATGAATATATTACCTTCAACTATATTAAAATAGAGTATACCGGACTCAACGCTATATTTTTTTGTTGAACTGTGGTAAAATGTGCTATATAAATTTTTTATAAAAAGAGGGGTGGCCTTATGAGTTATTTAGTACCAACAGTCATTGAACAAACAGCTCATGGTGAGCGTGCATACGATATTTATTCTCGCTTATTAAAAGATCGTATCATCATGTTAAGTGGGGAAATTAATGACCACACAGCTAACATTGTTGTTGCTCAACTTTTATTTTTAGCAGCAGAAGATCCAGACAAAGATATTAATATCTATATCAACAGTCCTGGTGGATCAGTAACAGCAGGTCTAGCTATTTTTGATACAATGAACTATATTAAATGTGATGTTTCAACTATCTGTGTTGGAATGGCCGCTTCAATGGGTGCCTTCTTATTAACAGCTGGTACTAAAGGAAAACGTTATGTTTTACCAAATAGTGAAGTCATGATTCACCAACCACTTGGTGGAGCACAAGGTCAAGCTACAGAAATTGCGATTGCTGCAAAACACATCTTAAAAACTCGTGATCGTTTAAATAAAATCTTAGCTGAACAAACAGGTCAACCATTAGAAAAAATCGAACAAGATACAGAACGTGATAACTTCATGTCTGCTGATGAAGCAGTAGCTTATGGACTTGTAGACCAAGTTGTAACTCGTCCAACTGACGTTACAAAATAATTTTTAAAGTGAGGAAAATAACCTCACTTTTTTTATTTATTATTTTCTGCTAATTACGACAAAAAATACGAATAAAACGGATTTTTCTCATCTTCTGATAAAAAAAAGATGTGATTATGTCACATCTTATCTAATATTTAGACCACAAATTTTTCAATTCCGAAAGCCACTCCATCATTATGAACTGTTTCTGTTACTTGGTGTGCATACTTCTTCACCTCATCAGATGCATTTCCCATAGCAATACCGCATCCAACTGTTGATAACATTTCAATATCATTCTTACCATCACCAAATGCATAACTATTTTCAATTGGAATATTTAAATGTTGTAATGCTTTAATAATTCCAGTTGCCTTCGTATTCTTTTTTGAATATAGCTCGCAAACACCAAAATCAATACTGCTCACATGATCATACTCATCATGTCCTGCTAATAATTCTAGGCAAGCTTGATAAATTTCGTCAGTCATACATAACATCTCAATCTTGTGAATATCAACTTCATCTAACGAATAATTACTTTCAAAAAGGTCATTTAAAATACCCACACGATCATAAAACTCATAAAACTCTTTATGAGTTTCTTTTAAATAGGATTGTTTTTCTCCCTCTAAAATATACTGTACATTCATTGCCTCAAGCTTCGACGTAAATTCTTTAACAAATTCTTTATCAAGAGGTTCACTATGTAACAACTCATCCTTAACCACAACATGAGCACCATTAGCTAAAATAAAACCATCAAAACCGAAATTTAAAATTGCCTGGCTTAAAAAAGCATAAGGTCTTCCCGTTGCAATAAAAACATAATGTCCATTTTCCTGTAAAGAACGAATCGCAGACTGAACATTCGGTCTAATTTCTTTAATTCCGTCCTTAGCTTCAATTAAAGTACCATCAATATCAAAAAATATCGCCTTTTTCACAGCTCTGTCCCCCTTTTTTGTAACTATTATCATTTTAACCTTTTAATTTTAAGTTAACAATGTTAGATTTTCAATAAAATAAATAACTTCTCATATATAACCATCAATATTTCTTCTATTTTTAGAGTTCAGTTGCTAAACCTTTTTGCTATTAGGACATCTTATAATTCAGAGCCTCCCCAACAAAGGTAGTATTAAATCATGACGTCCCTATGTTAGGTTTTCCATGTATGAAAAACTCATCAGAACTTATATATTTTTTACAAACCTATTCAACTATTTGATATATAAAAAGGAGCTCATCAAATGATAGCTCCTTTTTATATATTTAATTAGGCTTTTGTTCCTTTTGCCCCTTTTGTTCCAGATCCTTGTAATGCTAAAACGTTTGAGTCGAATGAGAATGTTAAGTTTTCACGTTCACGTTGACGTTTTAAAGCTAATTCAACAAGACTTGTCATTAAACCTGTAAAGTCACGGTCTGTTTTTTCCCATAAGTAGAATGATAATGATCCTGGGATTGTATTGATTTCATTTACATAAACATTATTGTTTTCAGCATTAATTAAGAAGTCAATACGAGCAACCCCTGCACTACCAAGTACACGGAATGTTTGTAATGCAAGATCTTGAACATATTTAGTTCCTTCATCTGTCAAACGAGCAGGAATAATACGGTTAGTACTTGCCATACCTTGTGATTTAGTTCCTCCGGTTTTAGCACCTTTAGAACCTCCACCACCTTCATATTTATCTTTATAACTTAAAAACTCATCAGATCCCATTACTTCTTCTAGTACAGAAGCTTTGGCACCAGAGAAATCTCCAATTACTGAGCAGTTAACTTCAACTAATTGAGTTACCATTTCTTCAACGATAAATTTATTATCGTAGCTAATTGCTTCTGTAATAGCTTCTTCTAATGATGCACGGTCTTTCGCTTTTGAAATCCCAACACTTGATCCAAGACTAGCTGGTTTAACCATTAATGGATAAGATAATTTAGATTCAATCGCATCTAAACATGCCTCTGGATTCGCAAACCAATCAGAAGAATAATACCAAACATAATTTGTGATAGGTAATCCTGAATCACGTAAAATATTTTTCATGAACACTTTATCTTGTCCAACGGCCGCTGCAGCAACATCACATCCAGAGTAAGGAATTCCGTTTAATTCGAAGAATCCTTGTAGGGCACCGTCTTCACCATTTGTTCCGTGAATAACTGGAATTGCTACATCGATTGTATTTAAAATATTATTTCCAAATAATTTACTTGGATAACGTTCAACTTGGATTTTACCTTTGTTAGCTACAATGGTAATACGTTGACATTTTTTGAACAATTCGTCCATATTTTTATATTCTTTCACGTCGAATAACGCTTCACCTGTATACCATTCACGCTTTTTTGATAAGTAAACTGGTACTACATCGTATTTCTCTTTATCGATAGCATGCATTGCTTGATTAGCAGAAATAATTGAGATTTCGTGCTCTACCGATTCACCACCAAAGAACACACCAACTTTTAACTTCATGAGGAAGCCCCCTTTTAATTTAAGTTTAGTATCTATTGTAAAGTATACCGTAATTTACAGTAAAAACATACGTCTATTTTATCAATAAATGACTATCATTATAAATCTTTTTTTGTGTAAATTACTCAAAATATGTTTCTAATTGTTCAGCATAAACTTTATATGCCTTTTTAATTTCTTCAATTGAATTTTTTCTTGATAAGACCGGTAAATTATCTAATTCAAACCATGCTACTTCGGAAGTTTCATGATTACATTTTGCCTCACCTGAAACGACATTGCCCTGGAAATAAAGACAATAAACATCATAGATAGACTTTTGTGTATAATTTCTTCTATCGAATACAGCTAATAATTTAGGGCATTCAATAACGTATCCTGATTCCTCGAATGTTTCCTTAATTGCAGTTTGTTTGGGTGTACAATCAATATCACACCAACCACCCGGTAATGACCATTCACCACTATCCTTTTCCTTGACTAGCAACACTTTACCATCTTTTAAAACCATTGCTCTAACTGCAGGTTGCGGTGTTGGATAATGATAATCTTTATATAAGTCACATTCTGCCTTAGGTAATCCCGTATATGAATGTAACATTTCAAGACTTAACTCTTTTAATTCGTTGTAGTTATCAATTGCGTAGGGATCTGTTGAAAAGGATAAGCCAATTTGTGAAATAGATTGAACTTTTTTAATAAACTCTAATACTTTATCGCTCATCGTTGTTTTCTCCCTTTTTAACGTTATTTCTACTTAGCACATCATTTCTGAATCTTTGTTAGTAAATCTAGGTTCGGACAGCAATCTCTCTATAAAGTCTACTAATGCCTAGAAACTCAAAGGACAAGTCACTGTCATTCGAAACGACTTTTACGAGCAGTTCCTGCTCGATTCAGCCTTTTAGATGGTTCTAATTGAGCTCTTGCGAAATTTAGACCATCTTATCCTGTGAATTTAATTATTCTTTTCGAACTCTGTGAGAATTAGAATAATTTTTCTCAGGGTTATTCAATCCAGCTTTATCGAGCAATTCGTCTATGAAATTCAATAAAGTCTTCATGGTCATAAACCGATCATTACGCTTTCCTTTCATTTCTACGTCGAATTAACCGCTCGATTCAGCCTTTTAGATGGTTCTAATTGAGCTCTTGCGAAATTTAGACC
>NZ_JAGAVR010000016.1:0-44634 GCF_017941855.1 Turicibacter sp.
AAAAAAAAAAAACACACGATCTTTTTAATCCTAGCCCAGGAAACCGATTGATCGTGTGTTTTGCTGTGGGACAATATATTCTATGTCGCTTTTATATTTATGTGCTACTTCCCGTTTATATTCATCTCAATTATCATAAATAAAGACGGTCTTACCGTTTTAATCTTAATCGGCTCTTCAAAAATTTCCATGCCATCTTTTTCTGACATAGCAATGTTATTAATCATAGACTCACCTTCTAATTGAATCAGATAAGCTTGTCTATTTTTTAAAATGTCAAAATCAAGGTCTCGATTAGCTTCAACTTCGCTAACCCAAATATTAACCTCTTGATGAATTTGAATGGGAGCCTCATGTTCCAAGTCACTCACGATTTTTTGCCATTGATTAAATCGTTGCTCTCGCTTAAAGCATCCATATTCTACTTTTGGTGCCACATTTTTTTGATTCGGTCTAATCCAGAGTTGAATCATACGAACTGGTTTTTCTCCCCAATTAAATTCCGCATGCTCCATTCCACTACCTGCACTCATATAATAAAGTTCCCCACGCGTTAATTTCTTTGGCATCCCAATCTTAGGGGTATGTGTTAACTCCCCTGAAATCATATAAGTGATGATTTCTACGTCTTTATGTTTATGTAAATCATGCCCACTATTTACATGCAAAATATCATCATTAATAACACGGATTACGCCAAACTTATTAATATAGGGTTGGTAATAATCTGCATAAGAAAAATGAAAAAGACTTTGTAACCACGTGTGATAGGCTGTCCCTAAGAGGGTATGGTCTATTTTTTTAATCATGCTGCCCCGTCTCCTCCCTCAACTAATTGTGCAATATACCCCATTCTATCATAAATCGACCCAAAACTTTACTTCCAAATTCAAACAAACCTTAAAATCATTGAATCTTTTGCAAAACTTAAATGATACTCCCTCTTGCTAATAGCTTTTAGTTTTGAATCTTATTTCTGTTTATGATGACTTCTCACTTCATCAAACTAGTATTTTCTTTATCATCAGATAAAAAAAGAACGTTAAGACTCATTGAATCTTCTCGTTCCTCTTTTGACTTACTTATTCATTTAGTTTGAAAATTTAAGCATACTAATCCAAGCTTCAACATCTTCAATAGAATGAGTACGAAAAGCATCCTTATACGGTTTCGATAATGGATGAAATGCCGTATAATTTTCAAGCCAGTTTTTTAACTCTAATAACTCTCTTAGAGTCAACTGATCCCACTCATCTGGATTTTCATTTTCTCGAACCAGGTTTAAAGTCATTTCATTCATGATATAGGCTTGTGAAAGAATTTTCAACTTAATAGGGTCTGTTTGTAAAGCAATTCGAATTAAACAAACCGTTGAAATATTATTCCGATTCAGAATCCATTCTCCACCATAAGAATCTTTGAAAAAGATAGACTCATGAATCCCAACTTCTTGTAAAGTTTTAGATTCTTCCAACAATTCTGTTTTAAGTGGTGGAATGATTAGCAACTCTCTTGGAAATAGCTCGAGGAGTGCAGAGACATTCAAAGGTTGAAACGCTGTATTGATTAATCCAATTTCAATATTTGCCTGCAGATAATGCGAGAGAACATCGCGAATTGTGACTTGGTTATCTAAAAATTTTTCTTTTAAAAGCGTTGGACAGGTCCAAAGAAATCCAGGCGTTTTTAAAAATAACTCCTCTTGATTGGGTACTCGTGGCATCGGTTTAAAATTCAAACAGCCAATGGCAAATTGAAACTCTCGCAGTCTCTTCACAACGACTCCATAAGGGAATAGCTCCGTGGATTCAGGATAATAAACTAAAGCATCAAATTCAAACACATCTAATGGCGTTTGTGCATCAATTGGAATCATTTATTTTCACCTTTACTTTTTTATTTTTATTCAACCTACATTATAACTCAAAAAAAGAGACGTTTATGCACTAAATACAAAAATCGTCTCTTTTTTTAATCTAATTAACTAAGTATTCTTTATAACGCATCAATAATGTTCTTAATTTTCTCATTGCTTTTGCTTCAATTTGACGAATACGTTCACGTGTTACGCCTTCAATCTCACCGATTTCTTCTAATGTTTTCTTCTCTTCACCATTTAATCCAAAGCGATGAATAATCACAAATTGTTCGCGTGGATTTAAACTTAAAATCATTTTATCCATGTATGCTTTTAAATCTTCATCCATCGCTTGTTTTTCAGGATTATCATAAATACGCGACATTCCCTCAACTAACATTTCATTTTCATTTGAAATTAAATCTTGAAGTTCAGTATCTTCGTCTTCTTTAGATACAAATCCATTTAATGATGTTGGCTTTAACATATAAGTCTGCACACGCTTAACCGCTTCGTATTTTTCAATTGGAATTTTTAATTCTCCACATAAATTATCTACATCAACGGGTTCATCTTCTTGGTCCGCTTTTTGTTCATATCGCATGACCTGATTAATCGATTCAAACATATGAACGGGAATTCGAATCGTGAACCCTTCATCTGCAATCGTACGAGTTACTGCTTGTTTAACCCAGTAAGTCGCATAAGTTGAAAAGTTATTATCAAATGTAAAATCAAATTTTTCAATGGCTTTCATTAACCCTTCAAGTCCCACTGAAAATAAATCATCGTAATCTAATTTATGATGATAAAACTTTGTATAACGTCCAATAATTTTATGAACTAAATTGGTGTTATTAAAAATTAACCATTCAAGTGCTGTTTCATCATTTTCTAAACGGTATTTTTTTAAATATTCTAAATTATGTTGATACTCATTGGTATGTTTACGCATTAATAAATTATGCGCACTTCCTGCTACTGGACTAATTGTTGATTTCGTTTCTTCCATTTCCATCTTGCTATTAATCTCCCCTCTCATTGAGTCATTAATAACGTTTTTTCTTTTTGTATTAGTACGTTTCTTTTGATTCATTGCCCCCATGCTATTCATCCGATACGTCCTTTCTTTTTATCGAAATCAAATCCTATTCATCTCATAATTTACGGCCAATGACATTGAGCCAAACGACTTTATTTCCTTCATCTCTTAATTCAGTATGACTCCAAGCTGTCTCAATCTTTAATCCACCACATTGGCTAATTAAGTGATGAAATTGCGACGGTGAGTAATATTGAAAAAATCGTCCGTCTTCAACCCCACTTCCTTCCCCTTCTTTCACTGAGATATAAAATACACCCTCTTTTTTCAAACTCTCTCTTATTTTAATTAAAATTGATGGTAACTCTTTAGCGCTAACATGCAATAAAGATGCACAGGCCCAAACACCATCGAATTCTTCGTTAAATTGTATGTCTTCAAATAATTGATTTAAGACAGGTTGTCCAAGTAAAAGACTAGCTTGCGTCGCTAATTCCTTCGACCCATCTACAGCTACGATTTGATATCCATTTTGTTTAAAATAGTAACTATCACGACCTGATCCACACCCTAAATCTAAAATCAATCCCTCCTTTTTTATAAACGGTAAAAACTTTTTATAAGTCGCGCTCAAATCTGCTTTAACCGTTTGAAAAAAGTATTCCTTTGCATGTTGATTATAAAAGTCTAATGTCATCTTAGCACCATTTCCCTTCTGATTATATTAATTTCTTTCAATAATTATCACTCTTTTCTCACATAATAATATCAAAATTCCAAATCAAATATAATGGAATTTTGAAAGGAAGATCTAAAATGGGTAAAAATGAAATGGGTTCTCCAATGAACGCCTCTATGCAAAGTGTTAAAGAAAAATCAGATGTGGAGTTTGGAACAGGTAACGTGGCTGATGTTCGTATCGATGTAAAAAAATCAACGCCTGAAGCCGCCCGTTATACAGAATCTGCCAAAACTAGACGTACACGTCAAATGAATCAAAAACACTAACTTACATCCCCTACGAAAGTAGGGGATTTTTTATTTCATCAAGAGGAACGCAAGTAACGTCACGATGAATTGACTTAATAGATTAACCCAATCATTATTCATCAATGACCAACCGCCTACTAAATTCGTTGGTTGATCATGATGAAGACGTCGCTCTGTTATAAGGTGGCACTCCACACATTCATATTTAGGTTGGATTAAACTCCCCAGATAACTATCTAGAATTGAACCTAGGATTCCTAGGAGACAAACACTTAAAAATAGCGTGCCCCAAGTCTGTGATGAAAGGCTAAAAACCGTCAACCAAGTGGCACTAAAACTAGCAATTAAACAAGCACCAGCAATTGAAGCAAGGGTTCCAATAACTGAGACCCCACCTGATAACCCTTTATCTAATGGCTTAAAATTTAAAATAGAGCGAGGTGGATGTGAGCTTAAAACACCGATTTCTGATGCCCATGTATCTGCCGTTGCACTGGCTAAACTAACAGCCGTTGCAACTAAAAAGACTTCTTCGTGACTGATTCCATAGCCTAGGCAACAAAGCGCTGGAATTCCACCGTTACATATGATTTGAATGCTATCTCGCTTAGCTCCTTTTTCATGCAAATGATAGAGATGATATTTTCTTTCTTCCTTGTAGTAAGACCACCACATCGAACCAATAAAAAATAATCCTAACAACCCATATCCATACATGCCGCCACCTAATCCTATTAAAATGCCTACTATTAAGGCCAAAATAGCACCGGATAAAGTTAGAGCTTTCGCTAAATAGGCAACTACTGAAAAGAAAATAGTTCCTATTAAAATTAAAAAGAATTTCATTTTTTACCTCATTTGTCCATTATTTGTATAAATATCATTTTTTCTTATCATAATATAAGCAAATGACTTTGGGAGTGATGATAATGTCTTCTAAACAATTTAAAGAAAGTAAAATTAAGTTTACCGTCTTTTTCTATTTATCTATTTTACTTTCTATCTTTTTCTTATTTCAAATTCGCTATACACTGAACGTTTCAATCAAAAACTGGGATTTAACACAATATACATTGCTTATTTTAGTTGGATGCTTCTTATTAATTTGTATCCTAAGATACCATACTTTTTCATTAGAATTAAAGCAAGAAAAAGAAGTACTTGATTTAGAAATGAAGCAATTAACGTTTAAAAAATCTCAACTAAAAGATAAAATCGCATCCATGAATCCCTATGATTTTGGGGAACTTGTTGCTGATTTATTCCGTGCTAAAGGTTATAAACGCGTCTTTTTAACCCCACACATGAATCAACATTTTTATGATCTTGAAATGTATTTAGATGACGACAAAGTATTGGTCTCTTGTTTATTAGGCCAAAATCAAAGCATTGGTCAGGCTTACTTAGATCGTCTTTACTTAAAAATGAAACAAAACCAAGTGAATCACGGAATTTTTGTTACCCTTGGAACTTTTAATCCTGAATGCTATAGCTTCATTCAAAATAAACCGATTGAAATCATCAATGGTGATGAATTAATTGAGACGTTTGTGTTAAATCCAACTATTTAATTTTCTTGATTCAAAAACTTAAAATAGTTTTCACAAAATTGATTCCATAAGACTTCATATTCCGTTTCTGAAATAATCGGAAGATCGTAAATGGAGTCTTTTTGTTGTTCTTTACAAAACAAAACAAAGTCCTCAATATATGCATCTGTTTCTTCTTCATATGCATAAACTTCTTTAATGTTTAACAACTGTGCTAGCTTCAATCGAGTATGTCCATCTAGTGCAACCCATTGACCCTGAAACTTTGTTACAGGAATCAAAATATCTTTGTCACTTTTAACCCAGGTTGCTAACTCTGTTAACTTTTTTTCATTAATATAAAATTGGCTCGGTTGAATCTCACTTAATAACACTTTAAATCGTTTTTTAGGAGGAGCCTCGTATAAAAGAGTGCCTTGCTGATCTTTTATGACATGAATAAAGCCACTGTAAAACAAAAATTCCTCAATGACCTCGTCTAAATAATGGTCAGTACTCGCATATAATAACGCTTGTTCTTGATTTAAAATATCAAATGCGTATTCATAGACCTCATCTTCTTCTTGAATCTTAAAACACGTATGATGAAGTTGAAGATGAACCTGAAACATTGAACTGCCACTCGGTACTTTTTCAATTTTCATCACTGACCCTCCCCATCGAAATACCTTTTTATTAACGCATCAAGGGCTTCTTTCCCATAAATCCAATCATTCATAAACGTCGATAAATCATAGGATAAAACATTTTCAGCTAGTTTTTGAAAGTCATTAAAATCAATGGGGTGCTTTTTAGAGGTTTGAATAAGTAATTGAATAAATCGATTAAACGTTGCTTCTCCCATTAACGATTCTAACGCTGCTAAAACAAACGGCCCTTTTGTATAACTATTATACGAAATATTATATTGACCGTAATCACAAATCGGTTCGAGATTTAGACGATCATATTGAACCCTTTGCAAAAAAGATTGTCGATAGGATTCCATTTTTTCCTCATATCGGGTTATTCCATAAAATTTCTTGATTGCAATGGCTTCAAAATAGGAGGCAAAGGCCTCGTCAAAGAAACGCGTTTTTCTCATTTCATGGTTCACACGAGGATTCCACCCATGTCCAATTTCATGATAAAGATGTGTGTGATCGTATTCACCTTCTTTAAATCCATGCTCTTCCATCAATAAATAATCTTCGCCTGCTTGAGAACCAAATCCCTCTTTAATTTCAATGATACTAAATGGTACCACCCGTTCACAACATCCAAATCGTTGTTCAAATAATTCAAAGACTCGATTTAATTCTAGTATAACTTTTTCATATGTTCTCTTGACATCTTCTTCAAAGACAAATAACCGAATAGATTCAGTTTCAATGATTTGATACTTGGCCACACAAATGTCAATTCGCCACATTTTGCGATGACTTTTATAATGATACGTTTGGAATTGAGGTGTTTTTTCAACCCCAATGAATCGTCCCCCACTAGCTACCACATAAGGCATTGGAACGGTGACGTATATGTCATAATGAAATTCATTTAAAATTCCAAGTCTAATGCTTTCCTCATTCGCCTTCGCAAGAATCGGATAAACGAGACAATCATTTCGAAGGATTGAAAACTCAGGTGAAAGCGAATCTTTAATATATGGAAAAATTGATTCATAGCCACTGATTGTTCCCTCATACTTGATCTCTAGTTCGTCAATATCTCCTTGAGGTAAAAAGACTTTGATTTCATTGACTTGATAATTGGTCTGAACTGTTTTAATTTCCTGTTCAAAAGATAAGAGCGCACCCTGCTTCAACCTAATTTCGAGGACTTTTAACTCATGATACAATAAGAAAAAAAGCGTTGAATCTTCAGATTCCCCCTCTATTTGAATGATACTTCTTCCTTTAAGTTTTTCATCATGTCGCAAAACATCAAGACTCAACTGATAATGTAAAATTCGATTCATCGTTTCCCTCCAGTCTTGAACTGTTATCTCAAACAACATTAACCTTATTTTACCACATTACCTTCTGCTAGGACTGTTTGTTTTGTTTAAATTCGGTAATTTTTCAATAAAAAAACAACCCTTTCCTTGAGTGGTTTAGTGAGATTGACGACTAACTTCTAAAATAAAATCTGATGCTTTTTAGAACCACCTAATTGATGAAAACTTTTGGCCAGTTGATTGACCTTTTCTTTGTATCTTGAATCCTGAATAACGTTTAAAGTCACCTCTTTAATCACTTAAAAAATAATTGATCAACGCTCTTTAAACTCAAAGTTAAGTTTAATGGCATTAAAAGACTAATTTTTTTAAAATCCTTCAAAATCCATGTTTAGCCCTTGCATTTCCTTTTAAATTATGTTAACCTTATTTACCCCACTATTTAGAGTTCTCAATATGCTTCTTTTTACCAACATTCTTTCATGATTTATGTTTTTAGTATGATTGCATAAACTTTAAATAGGTAATTGACGATTTTTGAATCGGAGTGATTAAAATGTTTGAAGAATTAATTGAAAAAGCGGAAGCCGTTTTAAAACCAAGACGACTATCATCTACTGCTGAAGCATCAAGTGTTGCCGCTGCTATTTTAACGAAAGAAGGTCATATTTATACAGGAGTCTGTATTGATACAGCTTGTTCAATGGGATTTTGTGCTGAACATTCAGCTGCTGCTGCCATGATTACAGCTGGTGAAAGTGAAATTGTTAAAATGGTCGCAATTAACAAGCGTGGAAATATCCTTCCTCCTTGCGGGAGATGTCGTGAATTTATTAGTCAATTAAATGATGCGAACATTGAGGCTGAAGTCTTAATTAATCGTCAACGTGCGGTTAAACTGATTGATTTATTACCTTATGATTGGCGTCAATCAAAAATGTCCGAAGTTGAATAAGAACTTCGGACATTTTTTGATGCTATTTAATTAAAGATTGCATGTCTAATGGCATTGGAATACTGAATGATAAGTTCTCCTTTGTCATTGGATGCTGCATTTGAATTTTTGCTGAATGCAAGGCTTGGCGTTTTAATTTTCCTACTTTAGCCACCCCTCCATATAAGACATCCCCTAGTAATGGATGTCCTAAATGACTCATATGAACTCGAATTTGGTGTGTACGCCCTGTCTTAAGTTCTAATTCAACGAGTGAATACGTCTTAAATTGTTTTTTGACTTCATATAAAGTCACAGCTTGATCCCCATTTTTAGCGACACGACGTCTGGCACGATGATGGCGATCCTTTCCGATTGGAGCATCAATACGCCCTTTTCTCGTTTTCAGATTGCCACTGACGAGAGCTAAATACCAACGTCTAATTTGTTTTTCAGATAATTGATAGTCCATTAAGCTATGCGCCATAAAGTGTTTGGCAAAAATGATGCCACCACTTGTATCAGTATCAATCCGATGAATATAACGAATCCGCTCATTGAAACCTTTTTGCTCATAATAATAGGCTACGCCATTCACCAACGTATTTAGTCCATCTTTTTGATCAGGATGTACCATCACTCCCGCCGGTTTATTTAAAATGAGTAAATGTTCATCTTCATACACAATATCAAGGTTCATTTTTTGTGGCTTGAAGTCAATCCCCTCTGATTCAAAGACGGGAATTAATAAGATATCGCCCACTTCTAGAATTTTATTAAAATCAGCAATCTGAGCATTTAGTTGTACCTTTTTTGACATATATAACTCATGAATCTTTTTACGAGCAAGATGATACGTCATCAAAAAGTCTCGGATACTTTGCCCGGCTTGTTTTTCTTCTATTTCAAATCTTAAGTTATTTGCTTCACGAGTTACGTTCATTTCTTCCACCACACACTTATTTTTTGATTTGTCTGACCACGCCCAACACATCCTCTTTAACATCTATAAATCCGATGGCACGTGAATCTAAACTATGATTTCGATTGTCCCCCATGACAAACAGTTTTCCCTCTGGGACACGCCATGTCTTTGACCCTACTTCAATCATCGTTTCATTCAAGTAAGGTTCATCAATTAATTTCCCGTTCACATAGACGCGATGTTGATCAATTTTAATCTGATCACCACTCACCCCAATGACACGTTTTAAGAAAAATTTATGCTGATTTTTAACATGTGCATTAAAGGCAATTAAGTCGTTAATTTTAGGTTCTCGCCTTTTGTAAGCACGACGATCAATCAGAACAATTTGATTATGTTTAATCGTTGGAACCATTGACTCACCACGTGCTAAAGCAATTCGAACAAATCTTGAAATCGCATATCCAATCATTAAACTAACGCCTATTTCAATCACATCATCTAGGAATGTATTTTTTTCTTCCACGCTCATTCACCCCATCTTATTTGACTCTTTTTATTATATCACATCACACCCGATTAAAAAGAATGGATATTTTTATGAATTCTTTTTATATTTTCCAATCTATGCTATGCTATACATAATCTGATTTTAGATGACCAAACTATAGACAAACAAAAATTGGAGGGTTTATTATGCGTACTGTTGTCGATCGTTTTATCAAATATGTTTCCTTTGACACAAAATCAAATCCTGAGTCTACGACGACTCCTTCCACTCCATCACAATTAGCATTTGGTGATGTATTAGTTGAAGAGTTAAAAGAATTAGGCTTACAAGACATTCAAAAGGATGAAAATGGCTATATTTATGCGACATTACCTGCAAATTGTGAATCAGATGCGCCAGTCATCGCTTTTATCTCTCATATGGATACAAGCCCTGATTTTAATGCTGACCATGTTAAACCTCAAATTATCGATTACCAAGGGGGAGACATTATTTTAAATCAGGAAAAAAACATTGTCTTATCCCCAACTGACTTCCCATCTCTTAATCAATACGTGGGTCAACAGCTCATTACAACAGATGGAACAACCTTACTTGGGGCAGATGATAAAGCAGGAATTGCTGAAATTATGACAGCAATGGATTATTTAATTCAACACCCTGAAATTAAACACGGAACGGTTAAAGTAGCATTCACCCCAGATGAAGAAATTGGACGTGGCGCTGATCACTTCAAAGTTGAAGAATTTAAGGCTGATTTTGCTTATACGATGGATGGGGGTGTTCTAGGTGAACTACAATATGAATCCTTTAATGCGGCGGGCGCTAAACTTACCATTCATGGAAAAAGCGTTCACCCAGGGGATGCTAAAAATAAAATGATTAATGCGGCGTTAATCGCCACTGAAATTGCAAACCAATTCCCCGTGAATGAAACACCACAACATACAGAGCATTACGAAGGATTTTACCATTTAATTGACATTAGTGGTCACTGTGAAGAAGCCGTTTTAAAATACATCATCCGTGACTTTGATACGGAGCAATTTAATGCACGTAAAAAATTCGTCGAAAAAGTGGTTCAAGACTTTAATCAAAAGTATCCGTCTCATACAGTCGAACTTGAATTAAAAGACCAATACTATAATATGAACCTTCATATCAAAGATAAAATGCACATTGTCGAACTTGCTAAAAAGGCATTGATTGAAGTTGGGGTTGAACCGTTAATTGTTCCAGTTCGTGGTGGTACAGATGGTTCAAAATTATCATTTATGGGGTTACCAACGCCTAATCTCTTCACAGGTGGACATAACTTCCACGGAAAATTTGAATATATTCCAATTCCTTCAATGGAAAAAGGAGTAGAAGTCATTGTTAAAATCGCTGAATTAGCAGCAAAATAAAATATAAAAAAAAGTCATCCTTAAGATGACTTTTTTTATATTCGATGAACTCCGAACAGTTGAAGAATCGTAATTCCGATAATTTTCAAATCAAAAGCTAAACTTTGATGCTCGATATAATATAAATCTAGTTTAAATTTTTCTTCCCATGTTAACTGTTTGTGTCCATGAATCTGACTCCATCCTGTCATCCCAGGACGGACGGCATGTCTTTTGATGCGAATTTGATTTTTTGAGGGAATTGCTCGAATTAATACCGGACGTGGCCCTACCAAACTCATGTCACCTTTTAAGACATTGAAAAGTTCTGGCAAATCGTCTAAACTATATTTTTTCAAAAAAGCTCCAATGCGTGTTAATCGTTGCGTTGGCTTTAACAGATGCCCTCGTTCATCTGTTTCATTTGTCATGGTTCTGAAGCGATACATCGTAAATAGTTGTTCATTTAATCCTGGATAACGATGTTTGTAAATGATCGGCCAACCTAAATCACATAGAACAATCACGGAAAGGATGAGATAAAGTGGTGAAAGTAATACCATTAACAATAATGAGATTTCAATATCAAATAAACGTTTCAACTTAACCGCCTCCCCTTTTAACGATTAGTTTTTCTTCCTAATTTAATTATAAACGTTTTCATAATTTTTGCCATATTTTTTCTGTTTATATTATTACTTTATGCAAAATTCTTTCTTTTTTGACGACTTATTACCTAGCTACTTTGCAATAGGTAATTAGAATTTCAAGTAAAGGACCTGATATGATCTCATAACAAGATATTCTCATTCAAACTTAAAAAGATGTTAAAGACTAAGTCCTTAACATCTTTTTTCATTATTCACGGAATTGACTGTTATATAGATTAGCATAGAAACCATTTGCAGCTAATAAAGTATCATGATTTCCACGTTCAATGATTTCACCTTGATTTAACACCAGAATTTGATCGGCATTTCGAATCGTACTTAAACGATGAGCAATCACAAACGTCGTTTTACCTTCCATTAAATGTAACATCGCTTTTTGAATTTCAACTTCTGTTTTCGTATCAATGGATGACGTGGCTTCATCTAAAATGAGAATAGAAGACTGTGCTAAAATCGCACGAGCAATCGCGAGTAACTGACGTTGTCCTTGAGAGAGATTACTTCCATTATCGGCTAAGATGGTGTCGTAACCGTCTGGTAATTGCATAATAAACTGATGAGCATTGGCCATCTTTGCCGCATGAATCACCTCATCATCATTTGCACTTAAACGACCATAACGAATGTTCTCACGAACCGTTTCAGAGAATAAGTAGGTATCCTGTAAAACCATCGAGATACTTTGGCGTAAACTCTTACGAGTCATCCCATTGATGTTTTCACCATCAATTAAAATCTCACCACTCTCAATATCATAAAACTTCGTTAGTAAATTAATAATTGTCGTTTTACCCGCTCCAGTTGGTCCTACAATGGCCACCGTTTCACCACGGCGAGCATGGATTGAAGCATCTTTTAAAATCGTTTTACCGGTATCATAAGAGAACTTAACACGGTTTAAGATGACATCACCATCTAAATTTTCAACGTCCTTAGCATCAGCTAAATCTTCTTCAGGCGCTTCATCCATAATATCAAAGACTCGCTCTGCTCCAGCTAATGCAGACTGAATCGTATTCGCTAAGTTTAAAATTTCATTGATTGGTCTTGTAAAGTTTCGCATGTATAAAATAAACGTAAACACAATTCCAACCGTCATATTCATTCCTGATAAAATAAAAATTCCACCAAAAACAGCAACAATTAAGAAGGTAATATTATTAATAAAGTTGTTGACAGGTCCCATAAATCCTGATAAAGCTTGGGCCATCACTGCACTTTTCGTTAGTTTTCGGTTAATCGTTGCAAAGTTTTCCTCAGCAAATTCTTCTTGAGAAAATAAGAAGACTGCCTTTTGACCTGAAACCATTTCCTCCACATAGCCATTTAACTCCCCTAAATCTTGCTGTTGCTTCACAAAGAAAGGTTGAGTTTTCTTGACTAAAAAGCGTGAAACTAAAAACATCAACGGTGTCGTTAATAAGCCAACGATGGTTAACGCTGGGCTCAATAATATCATAGCCACTAACATTCCAAGAATCATGATAATACCTGAGAATAATTGGGTAATGCTTTGAGATAAGGTCATGTTAATGTTATCAACATCATTTGTTAAACGACTCATCAAATCTCCACTTGAATGCGTATCAAAGAAACGGAGTGGTAACTTTTGTAAACTACTAAATAGATGACGGCGAATTTTTGCCGTTGTTTTTTGCGATAAAGTTAACATGATTAAGTTTTGAATGTAGGTTGCTAAGACACTAATAACATACATTCCCCCAAGCATTAAACAGATTCTTTGAAGGCCTGATAAGTCACCTGGAATAATATAATCATCAATAATATCTCCATATAGACGAGTCGCTAAGACACTGATGAGTGTTGTAATAATACATAAAATAAAAACAATGATAATTGCAAGTTTTTGATTCCCAATATAGCCAAGCAAACGTCTAATGGTATGCTTAGGATTTTTAAGTTTTTCTTTTTGATGTCCAAATCGAGCACCAGGTCCGCCTCCAGGGCCACCTGGGCGAGGTCCAAATGATGGTTGTGGTCTACTCATTCATAACCGCCTCCTCTCCTAATTGTGAAATGGCAATGCTACGATAAATCTCATTCGTTTTTAATAATTCTTCGTGGGTTCCAATCCCTGAGACTTGACCATGATCAAGGACGATAATTTGATCTGCATCCATAACTGCTGAAATACGTTGAGCAATTAAAATGACGGTACTATCTTTCATACGCTCTTTAATCGCACGTTGTAATTTACTTTCAGTCGCCATATCTAAAGCGCTCGAGGCATCATCTAAAATTAAAATTTTAGGATTTCTAATTAACGTTCTGGCAATTGAGACACGTTGCTTTTGACCACCTGATAAATTTTTCCCACGTTGTTCAACCACCGTATCATAGCCATCTTCTTTTGTCTGAATAAACTCTAAAGCTTGAGCATCTATTGCAGCCTTATTTAATTCTTCCTCTGTTGCCTCATGATATCCAAATTTGAAGTTTGAAGCAATCGTTCCTGAGAATAAGATGCTTTCTTGTAGTACGACCCCAATTTGATCACGTAAATCTTTGAGGCGAAGAGATTTAACATTCTTCCCACCAATTAAAACTTCTCCTTCTGTTACATCATAAAGGCGTGGAATTAAGCTAATTAAAGAACTTTTCCCTGATCCTGTTCCTCCAATAATTCCGACTTGTTGCCCTTGTTTGATATGGAATGAAATATTTTTTAAAACCTCTTCACTGTGATCATGATATTTAAAGGAAACATTTTTAAATTCGATATCGTAGGCATCTAAGTGTTGCGGGTGATTCGATTCTTTAATGCTTGATTCAGTTTTTAAAACTTCATTGATACGATCAGCTGATGCTTTTGCACGTGATAAGTTCATCGAAATCATAATGACCATCATCATCGACATCATAATTTGAGTTAAGTAGTTAATGAACGCTAAAATTTTCCCTGTTTCAAGCAAACCATCGTTCACGAGATATCCTCCGTACCATAAGACGGCAATCACGCTAAAGTTAACGACTAGCATCACAACTGGATTTAATAAAATCATGAGTTTTTGCGCTTTAATACTTTGGTTCATTAAATCATCATTTGTTTCATCAAAGCGTTCATGTTGTTTTTCTTCCATATTAAAGGCTTTTATTACACGTACCCCAAGTAAGTTTTCACGCATCACATTATTTACATTATCAATTTTTTCTTGCATGGTTTTGAATAACGGGAATGATTTTGACATAATTAGAGCGACAAAGATTAAAATGATTGGAATAGCAACGACTAAAATAATCGATAATTTATGACTTAATCGATAAGCCATAAATAGTCCCCCAATACATAAAAATGGCGCACGAACTAAGATTTTTAAAGCCATTAAAAACATCGTTTGAACTTGAGTAATATCATTTGTTAAACGCGTGATTAATGAAGATGTTTTTAAATGGTCAATCTCTAAAAAGGATAAACTTTGAATTTTTGAAAATAATCCCTCACGAAGATTTTGACCTAAATTCAGGGCAGCAATCGTGGCAAAAATCCCACATCCAACTCCACCAAGTAAACCGATGATGGCAAAGATTAACATTTTAATCCCTGTTGCTACGACATAGGCATAGTCATTATTTGCAATCCCGATATCAATAATGTTTGAAAGTAGTGTCGGTAATGATAAGTCCATCGCTACTTCTACAAGCATTAAAAGAGGTGCTATGATAGCACATAAAATAGCATGCCCTTTTAAGTATTTTAATAAATTACTCATCGTGTTGAGACTCCCTTCCCTTTAAATTTTGACAAATTCGATTTAAATACTCGACTGTTTTTGCTTTTTCTTCTTCTGTAAATCCCTTAAATGAATCTTCATCTATTTGTTCAAATACTTTTTGAACCATGTGTTGACGATTCTTTCCCTCATCTGTTAAATACACATTTAAAACACGGCGATCTCTATCATTTGCTTGACGATATATTAAGCCATTGCGTTCTAAATGCCCCAGTAAACTTGTAGCTGTAGCAGGTTCTATATGACAGTGTTTCGCTAATTCTTTTTGAGAACAACCATTGTGTTCACATAAGAAATCTAATATTTTGGGCTGACCTACCGTCAAATCAAGCTTCGTAAATTGTTCATGACAAATCGTACGATGAGCTTTTAATGTTTTAAACAAAACATGATGTAAATGTTTAGATTGATGAGGATTCATAGGTATGATTCTCCTTCCGCTTTTATATAATTAGATATCTAATTATTAGCTATCTAATTAATAACATAGACTATTTAGATTGTCAATCAATCCCAAATATATTTAAAAAACAGCAAATAAACTTGCTGTTTTTTTTATCTTATAAACTTTGCGTGCTGCCATTCGTAAGGAAATAGAGCTAAATAAGTCGGCTCTAAATACCGTTCATCAATTAACATCACCGTTCCTCGGTCTTCATCTGTTCGAATCACGCGCCCGACTGCTTGCATGACTTTATTAAATCCAGGGTAAACATAAGCGTATAAGTAACCTTTTTGGAACTTTTCTTCAAAGTAATCACGGCGTTGCTCAGTCAACGGATTGATTTGAGGCAATCCTACTCCTACAATCAATGACCCAATTAAACGATCTCCAATCAAATCAATTCCTTCGCTAAAGATACCTCCTAGTACACAAAAAGCCACTAACGTTGTGACATTCGTTTCATTAAACTTTTCTAAAAAGGCATCACGCTCTTCTTCACTCATATCCCGCTGCTGAAAAAGTAACTCTTGCTCATCCTGAACTAACGCAAGGTAAGCCTCATAAACCATTTCTAAATATTGATAGGAGGGTAAAAAGACCATATAATTACCAACTCGTTGTCTCGTCACATGATAAATCATCTGAATGAGATGAGCAAGTGAACGCTCACGTTGCTTATATTTTGTCGAAATTCCGTGCTGAACATATAAATCAAGATGCTCACGTTTAAACGGGGATGGTAAAAAGATTTTTTCACACGCCTCTTCATGAAGTAGCACCGTTTGATAATAATCTAGTGGATGTAGCGTCGCTGAAAATAAAATGGTCGAGCGAACTTTCTCCATTTTCTCACTCAAATAAAGACTTGGATTTAAACAAACGATACTTACTTTGACCTCAATGCCAAACCGTTCATAACGGACTCTAAAACTTTCATTAAAATAGTCTGAGATTCTTAAAAATTGATGCAATTCAAAGTATAAATTCATCAATTGTGGTTTGTATTCTGTGTCCTGATGCTGATACAAATACTTCTCTAGGACGTCAAGTAAATCTTGGGCACGATTTAAAAAGGATAAGTCCATATCCTCTTTAAATAAATCAAATACTTTCTTTTCTTCTAATTCATGACGATACTCAATAAATTTCATGTTTAAATTAGCGAGTGACTTAGATAAGCCTTTATGACGGTCTTTAAATAAACGTTTAAGCTCTTGAATTGGTTCTTTTGACAAACTCGCACTATACATCTCACAGGCTCGATCATATAAGTTATGTGCCTCATCAATGAGCGCAATATGAGACGAAGGTTCCTCAAAGAAACGTCTTAAAAAAGCGCGAGGATCAAACATATAATTATAGTCACCAATAACCGCATCACTAATTGACGCCATGGCAAGTGAAAACTCAAATGGACAAACTTGATGTTTTTTAGCATAGGTTTCAATTCTTGAGCGATTAAACAGTTGTTCTGATTCGAATAAATCTTTAGTTGCCTCGTTAATACGATCAAAATAACCTGCGGCATAAGGGCAAAATTTCGGATCACATTTGACTTCATCCATAAAACAAATTCTTTCTTTAGCAGTGATAGTGGTCACTTTAGCTTGCCATCCACTTGCATGGCAACGGTCAAATGCTTTCTCTGCCACGTCCCGTCCAATCGTTTTAGCGGTCAAGTAAAAAATTTTTTGTTCTGTGTTACTTAACGCTTTAATACTTGGAAAAATAGTTCCCATTGTTTTTCCGATGCCGGTTGGCGCTCTTAATAATAAATTCTTTTTTTGCTTAATGGTTTGATACACGGCACCTGAGAGTTCACGTTGATATTCACGAAATTCCCCAAATGGAAACTGAAGGGTTTTGGCTGTCTTTAATTTTAACTGCATTGATTTTAATAAAATAAAATACCACTGTAAGTAAACCTCTAATGTGTGATTCATGAAAGGTTCTAACTCATCAAGTGTATATTCTTGATCGAAAGCCCGCTCCTCTGTCCCGTCTAAATTACAATAAATTAACCGAACGATGACTGAATTTAGCTCGGGATGTTTAAGTAAATATAAATAAGCATAGACTTTGGCCTGAGCATAGTGTACCGGACGGTCATTTTCTTCAATGAGCTCTAATCGTCGGGTCGTCGATTTTATTTCTCCAATAATGATGCGTTCATCTCGATGAAGTAATAGATCCATACGACCACTTAAAATAACATCGTGTTCTTGATGCTTTACACTCATTTCGAGATAAACTTCGCACTCCTCATCAAGATATTTTTTTTGAATTGCTTGATGAGCATTTGTCCCATGCTGTGCACGATTAGCTTGAAAATATTCTAAGTTTAAATCGCCTTGTTGGTAGACATATCCCACCACCTCTTTAACACCTTTTTGAATCACCATATTTCTCACCAAACTTCATTTTTATTATTCATCATATCATTTTTTTTGACATTATCCTAGCTAATAAATTGTTCCACCTTCATCAAAAAAGTCACCTTAGCTTAACTAAGATGACTTTTTCATTATTTAATTTGAATTCGCGTCAGAATCCGTTCGATGAATGCTTCATCTTCGATTAAATCTAATTTCCAACAAATTTCTTTATGTAAAGTTTTGAATTCCTCTAGAATCAGGTCGACCTTTTCTTTTAAATCCTCTAGCGTCCCCTCAACACGCCAGCTGATTAATTTCTCCTGTTCTTCAGCAGTTAAAATTGACTCTGGACCCTCCATTCTAGACCAATTCAAATAATGATTCGGGACTTTTCCAGCTTTAAGAATCCACATCGTTGAAATTAACCAACGCATCCTATCTAAGCTATGTAAGGTTTGATACGATTCACGGGCATTGATACTTCGATAAAGTTCATAGTAACTAGCGAAGAATTTACTACGCCAATTATCTAATGCTTCATAATTTAACTGGTACGCGCTACATTCAGACTTTTCAGCCACATAGTTCATTAAACCATATGGGTCATACGCCACTTCAATTTTTTTATGATGCACAGATGGCTTTACATCTTTTGGTTCATATAACTTTAAATGTAGTTTCACTAAGCTATCATATTGAACCACTAATCGTGTGACATCATAGTAATCCTCTTCATAAAATAAAACTTTTCCCCAAGCTGCAACCAAAGAACGCTTATGTTTAACAAAGTTCTCATAAAAAACGGGCTGCACAACCACACTTAAATAAATCTCTTGATGGTTAACTGAATGTTTGGGAAATTCGTAAAAATAGGCCATAATGTGATGGTGATGTTCTAAATCATTTTCAATGACATCTAGCATGTCCTCGCGCTCTAAGTCAATTTTAATCCCATCTGTCGCTAATAACTCACCCTGCTTCATTCTATCCCCTCCGGAATATGTAAATATCTGTCATTATATCACATTTTCCGTTGAATAACTATCACCTTTTTCTTTTTTTGTAAACCCTTTTATAAATCATTCAACTGTTCCCCTTGCTCAATAACTTCATATCCTTTTGCATTGACGTGTTTGACTCTCATCATCCAGGTCTGAGTGCTATAATCTCGCTCAATCTCATTTGCAATCACTAAATCATAGTTAAGCCTTAACAAAAACTCATCTCTTTTTTTAGAAACCACTTCAATTTGATTTAATGTACACTGACAGTCAATCTCTTCATATCCAAATTTTTGTTTTAATTCATTGATATGCTCATTCAACAATGCCTGCCCAATTTCCTTTAAATCCTGTTCCGCTTTTTCTTCGCGACGTTTTAACCAAACTCCTCCAATGACGCCAATCCCAAGTAAAACACAAACACTTGATTTTACCCAAATTTCGTTATATTCCACCTTTTTTTTACGCTTCATGTTCATCCCTACCTAAAAATTTTGCATTTCACTTCATTATAAGAGAGAAAAAGTGCAAATATACAAGAAACTTAGCAATTCCACGAAATTTTCCTTGTTTTTATCCTTAGTTTACATTCTCAGTATCTAAGTCTTTATGAACGTTAACCCTCTCTTATGACAAAACAGACAGAAATCCACGATCCAAATCATCTTTTACTTCTCCTTATAAAGAAAAATAACATCATTAAAGGATGTCACTTTCCAATCAACAACAAGCTCTTCATCAAAAGGTGGCACTTTCATAAAATAAGAAAAAGCATGAAAGCTCTTTAACAGGCTTTCATGCTTTTTTAACTAAACTAAACGAGTGGTCCACTTTTCTCCATCCCAAATATCTGTCACCACATCACGATAGAATTCAGGTTCATGGGAAATCAGTAACACACTTCCTTTATATTCTTTAATGGCACGTTTTAACTCATCTTTCGCATCAACATCTAAGTGGTTCGTTGGCTCATCGAGAATTAAAACATTTGATTCACGATTAATTAACTTAGCAAGGCGAACTTTAGCTTGTTCTCCTCCACTTAAGACCATGACTTTACTTTCAATGTGTTTCGTTGTTAATCCACATTTCGCTAACGCAGCACGAGCTTCCCCTTGTGTTAAATGAGGAAACTCATCCCAGAACTCTTGTAAACATGTTTTATCTTTTCCACCTTTGATTTCTTGTTCGAAGTAACCAATGTGTAAAAATTCTCCACGTTCAACAGATCCTGAAATCGGTTGAATTTCACCTAAAAGGCTACGAAGTAGCGTTGTTTTCCCAATTCCATTTGCTCCGCAAATCGCAATTTTTTGCCCACGTTCCATTGTTAAGTTTAATGGAGATGATAATGGCTCACCATATCCAATCACTAAATCTTTTGTTTGGAAAATATAACGACCGGCTGTACGAGCCCCTTTAAAGTTAAACTCTGGTTTTGGACGCTCAGAAGCTAGCTCAATCACTTCCATTTTATCTAATTTCTTTTGACGTGACATCGCCATATTACGTGTTGAAACACGGGCTTTATTTCGAGCAACGAAATCTTTTAAATCAGCAATCTCTTGCTGTTGTTTTTTATAAGCAGACTCTAATTGTGCTTTTTTTGCTTCATAGATACGAACAAAGTTATCGTAATCTCCTACATAGCGGTTTAATTCTTGATTCCCCATGTGATAGATTAAGTTAATTACACTATTTAAGAATGGGATATCATGAGAGATTAAAATAAAAGCATTTTCATATTCTTGTAAATAACGAGTTAACCATGTCACGTGCGCCTCATCTAAGTGGTTCGTCGGCTCATCAAGTAATAAGATATCTGGCTTCTCCAGTAATAATTTCGCTAATAATACTTTTGAACGTTGTCCACCACTTAATTCTGAAACATCGCGGTCAAGTCCAATATCTTGAAGTCCTAATCCTTTAGCCACCTCTTCTACTTTTGCATCGATGACATAGAAGTCATTGTTTGTTAAAATATCTTGTAAAACCCCGACTTCCTCAAGAAGTTTATCCATCTCATCAGGATCAACTTCTCCCATTTTCATATATAAATCGTTAATTTTAGCTTCCATATCAAATAAATATTGAAAGGCTGTTTTTAACACATCACGAATGGTCATACCAGGTTGTAGTGCCACGTGCTGATCTAAATATCCAACACGAACATTACGTGACCATTCTACTTTCCCTTCATCTGGCACTAATTTTCCAGTAATAATATTCATAAATGTTGATTTACCTTCACCATTTGCTCCGATTAAACCGACATGCTCACCCTTTAATAAACGGAATGATACATTTTCAAAAATCGCACGATCCCCAAACCCATGACTCAAGTTGGTAACAGTTAAAACACTCATCGTGACTCTCCTTTCCCAAGTGACGACGTTGCGCCCTTCGACTGAAATTTTCCTTATTCGATTATATCTAAGATTTGAAAAGATGAAAAGAACATTTTCAAAAATTCAGTTGTTAATTTTAGTTAAGGAAGGATTTTATCGACATTGATAGACGGAACGATTTGATTACGTTTTTGTATCCACTGTTCTTTATATTGGTTTCTTTCCACGACGGTAATGATATGATCACTAATTTGCATTCCTTTAAACTTCATCGTCGATAAACCATAAGAACTATAGGGTTTGGTATACGGAATAATTTTTGAGACGGCATAACTTCCACCAGAGGTTGAAAGAGGAATAAAATACGCCTGATCAATCGCAAAAGCTTCAGCCTGCGCATACAATTCATACCGTAAATCTGGGTCATTTACAACATCAGATGCGGCTTGTTTTAAATATCCAAATTTATTTAGTCCAATTTGTTCTTTAATTTGACGATCTTCTTCGGTTTCAATCACGGCTTGATTCAATCCAAAATATTTCAACATATCTCCCTGCTTAGGATCTAAAATATCCATATAACTTTTAGGATCACCATAATCAGGTGACCATGCGGTTGCAAAATAAAGATCGGTATTCACTAGACTAGCTGACTTAGTCGCGGCCAGATGTTCTCTTGAAGTCGTGATTAAATTAATCACCACATCTCCTTTTAACTCAGTTTCAAGACTATTCTTTAATGCTTGGGCACTTCTAAAACTCATTTCACTCTCACCATTGATTAAAACATCGAGATAAACTGGAAAATCTACCCCTTGTTCCATTAATTCCGCTTTAGCTACTTGCATCAATTCTTTTGCAAGTCCTGGATTAAAATAGCTCATTTGACCATCTTCAACCGTAAAGTTTTCGGGATATAACATTGGATTGAGTCGTTTTAATGAATCGCCGACTAGCTCACCATATGTTTGATGATAAGAGGTTTGAACAAAGTCAGGTTGGGTAATTAAGTTTCGAACGGAAATCTCTTTCAGTTCTTCACCAACACTTTGTGCATTAACAGCTGATACATCCAGTCCATGTAAAATGGCCTGGCGAAAAGCTTGATTTAAAATCGCTAACTTCGTATCCTCACGTTGCTTAGCTGTTTTAGGCGAAATGTCAATTCGGGGATCTAACGGAGAGTGATACGCTTGACGGTTAAACACAAAACAAGCAAAAGAGGTTGCGCTACTTGTTTCCGTCACAAAAATAGAATCGCCATACTTTTTCTTCGCAAAGGCATAAATAGCCGCATTATAAACATCAATCGGAGCTGATGTAATTTCTCCTCGTTCAAAAGCTAAAAATAGACTAGTCGGATCCAAACTTTCCGAATAAATGAGTTTTACTTTTGGAATATAAACTGATTCTGCATCCCAATAATCAACATTTGCGGTATACTCAATCACAGATTTTGAAGTAAAGTTTGTTAAACGATACGCGCCATTATAAAGGATAGACTCTGGATTTAAATTTCCAAATGAACAATTCGATAAGTCTGGACTTCCAAGACGACATCCACTTCCCTTCGATTCTAGAAAACTTTGATTCACCGGTAGTAAAATCGAGTATGTCGTCATGCTTGGAAAGTACGGAGTCGGAGAATTTAGCTCATATTGTAACGTATAATCATCAATCGCTTTTACCCCCACTTCATCAAATGTTACTTCTCCATTGACATAGGCTTCTAAATTTTTGATAACATCTTTGACAAGATATAAGGTTTGAGATTGAAAATCAGCAGCATGCCAAAGTCCAGCCACAAAATCATGCGCCCTGACTTCATCGTAAACACTCCCCTCATCTGTATACCATTTAATTCCTTCTTTCAACTTAAACGTCCAAATCGTTGCATCCTCATTACTTTCCCAATGACTAGCAACAGCGCCAACTAAATTCCCATACGCATCATGTTCAATCAATCCATCAATAAAATTGGCAAAGTGCTTGGAGTCTGTTTGCTTGAACGTATATAAATAATCAAATGTTTCCGGATCTATCGAATAAAATCCTTGATAATTTTTTTTAGGTTCTATGACTTTTACAGCCGTCTCATCTATCGATTCAGCATGAGCTTGAATGATTTGTGAGACTACAAACCAACTCATCACAATAAGTAAGAAACTTATCGATTTTTTCAAGACCATCACCTCATTAAAGTAAAAAAAGTAGCATTTTTTGCTACTTTTAGTTTCCCACTTTAATAAAGTGTCTATACTTGTAAAATATTGTGCTATTTAACAGTCTCTACCTCATATGTTTGGCCATCCGTCGTAATCACGATATGTCCAAGATCAGCTGTCACATAAATATCCTCCGTATAAGCTTTTAAGCGGTTTAATAAAACCGGATGTGGATGCCCATAGGTATTGTTTTTTCCAGCACTAATCACGACTGTTTTAGGCTTTACCACCTCTAAAAAAGCCATCGAAGACGACGTTTTTGAACCGTGATGTCCTGCCTTTAAAATATCTACATCTAAATCCCGAGATAAAATTTTCTTTTCAACGTCAGATTCCATATCTCCTGTAAATAAGAAGGCAACATCATTATATGTTAACTTCGTTACAACTGAGTTATTGTTACGATCACCGTTATCATCACCCGTTTCGATTACTTCAAACGTCACTCCATCTGCAAGTTCAAATACTAAATCATCATCTTCTAAGTATTGAGCCCCTAGTTGTTTTTGTTCTTCAACTTGCTTTAAATACGCTTTATAAGTTTGAGAGGTATGGGCTTCGCCCGAATCAATAATCAAATCAACCGAGTATGTCTGTAGCACTTCTGCCAATCCTCCAATATGATCGGCATCGGGATGAGTTGCCACCACAATTTCTAAATCATCAACACCAACGGCTTCTAAATAATTTAATAAAATATCTTCTGCTCCATTATTTCCACCATCAATTAAAATATGAAAATCATCATAAATAATCAGGGTCGAATCCCCCTGTCCAATATCAATAAAATGAACCTGGAGTTCTTGATGACTAGGCCGAACTTCAAGTCCAACATGACTTTGATTTAGACTTTCTTGATACTGTGGTTTTGGCATCCATCCTAAATAAATGAAAATAGAGGATAATATAATGGCCCATCCTGTTACTGAAATGGTAATGACTTGTTTTTTTTCTTTCTTTTTAATTTTACGGTTCTGGCTAACTAAATAAATTCCAACAGGTGGACATAACATCAGCCACAAATAGTTATACCAAATTTGTCGCTTACTTTTTTTCCACTTTCCTATCATCATTAAAATTAAAATTAGATACATAAGGGTAATCACTAAATAATCAGTCCAATGGGCTTGATTTAACAATTCAAGGACATAATCAATCTCAACTAAAAACTGCTCCAAACTAATCTCTCCTAATTCATAACTTCTCCCCATTATACCATAAAAATATAAAGATGACCTTTTCTATCCTTTTACTTCGACGACACTACTAAATGAAATCTTCTTTCTTTGGTGACCATCTGATAGGATAAAATAACGATAGGCCTCATTGATTTTTTCAACGTTTCCCTTTACCCTAAGTAACTGTCCTCGCTCAAAGTAAACAAGCGTAATGGTTGTTTGATTTAAAAAGCCTTCAACAACTAAATTAGAGTTTTGCTCATGTTGCCACTCATCTAGTAGTGGTTTTTCTATCTTTGACAATTCGTTTAGAACCTCCTCAATAGCTTGTTGTTGTTCTACCATCGAGACAAAGGCTTTCCATTTCATCATCCCTCGATCTTTCATCGTTATCACCTCCTCTTTATTCTGCCTGATGACCACCCATTAACGTATTACGATAACGTCCTGTTGCTCCCTTTTCATAAGAAATAGCTCGTAACAAGGCATTTTTACCATGCTTTATTCTAATTTCATCCATCGCATAACTCAACTGCTGTTTTTTCGTCACGTCTTCAAATAAGCTAAGTTGAGTTTGCCCACGCTCAACTAATCCACCAAGTGAAATGGACACTTTTCGAATCGGTTGTCCTGTGTAATTGGCCTCGAATAGTCTCAAGCAGGCTTCAAATACGGATTCTGTCAAATCAGTTGCCTGAGAAAGTTTTGTTTGTCTAGAAAATCCACCTCTAACGGATTTACTATAGCCGATTGCCAGATGCACCACTTCACAATAAAGATTTTTCTTTCGTAAGCGGAACATCACTTCCTCAACCTGCTCTAGTAAGATTGTTTTAATATCATAAGCATAATAATCTCGCATTAAAACCTGACCTCCTCCGATTGTTGGATACCTACTTTGATAAACGTCATGTAAATCACTCTCGTCAATTCCATGACTATGCTGATATAATTGTTCACCTAAAACACCAAATTCACGTTTTAAAAAGTCAAGTGGATATTGTGCAATATCTCCAACACAATACATCCCCATCCGGTTTAAACGTTTTTCAAGCTGAATACCGATTCCCCACATCTTAGATAACGGGGTCAATGGCCATAATTTTGTCTTAACATCTGTATAACTCCACTGTGCAATGCCATTAACGGCCTTCTTTGCTTCTATATCAAGGGCAACTTTAGCAAGTAATAAATTCGGACCAATTCCACAAGTTGAGGGAATTCCCGTCTCTTTTAAAATATCGCACATCATCTGCTTAGCTAACGTGTATGCATCACATTTGTATAAACGCAAATATGACGTGATGTCGATGAATACCTCATCAATTGAATAAATATGAAGGTCCTCATAAGAAACATACCTCAAATATATTTTCAAAATATCTTGTGATACTTTCAAATAGTGATTCATTCTACATGGGACAAACCATACATTTTGATAACCTTCTAACTCATAAACTCGACACCTTGATTTGGCTCCTTGTCTTTTTAAAGCGGGGGAAACTGCGAGAACGATGCTCCCTGATTCCCCCATTCTTCCAACAACGGCAAGGGAAACCTGAAAGGGATCATACCCTCTAGCGACACACTCGCAACTAGCATAAAAACTTTTCAAATCAATACACAAAATAGAACGAAACCTAGTTTTCGTTTCCATTCTTACCACTTCTTTCGAACATTTGTTTGTTATAGTATAGCATAAGATTTACCTTTTTTGTCAATAAAAATTAAACTTTTGTTCGGATTGTGAAAAAATATATCATTAAAACTCCGAAAAAAAGAAGTGTCCGAGAGAACACTTCTTTTTTCTAATCCTTTAACAAGGTTTCATAAATAGTCATATTATTTATTTACGCTAGGTCGTTTAGTTTTTTCATTAAACAACTAAACGAGTTCCAACTAAAATAAGATAGCTAACACTATTTAAACGCATTGATCTCATCTTCACTTGCTTCCTTTCTTTACAATTTCACTCCCCTTTCAATTAAATCCTCTATTTTAGAGTTTAGAAAGAATTGCACCTCTTTTAGATAACATTTTATTACATTTATTGGCTTTTTATTACATTTTTATCCAAAAACACTTTCATTTTAAGGAAAAATATGTTATTATTGAAACAAGCCACTTGAATGGCTGTTCTTTTCTATATTTTGAAAATTAGATGAACCAATCTAGTTTACTCTCTTTTCCAGAGAACCAATAAATTTACCCCAAATTTATTTACTTTTCATGAGGCCTATTGGCCTCCTTTTTGATAGTTAAACACCCTAGTTCAATTCAGAGCTAGGGTGTTTTTTTAGTTTTCAGATGTTTTGACATCTTCTTTGAGTAAAAATTCACCGTAAGCAGATTCAGCATGTTCAGATAAATCCAATCCATTCTCTTCCTCTGTTGCACTTACCCGTATTCCACTGATTTTTTTCAAAAGAGCTAGTAGAAGATATCCCATGACAAATCCCCACAAAGCAATCACGAAGGCACCTATTATTTGAATTCCTAAAAAGCTAAAGCTTCCGGTATAAAACAAGCCGTTGCTTGTACTAAATAGTCCAGTCAAAATTGTTCCGACAACCCCACAAAAACCGTGAACAGGAATTGCCCCTACTGCATCATCAAGTTTAAATTTTCGCTCTAATAAATCATTTCCAAACATCATAACCATTCCGGCAATGACCCCAATCGCAATCGCTCCTAGTGGTGAAACTAAATCACAACCTGCCGTGATAGCGACTAATCCAGCCAATGAACCATTTAATGCCGCTCCCACACTTGGTTTGCCTTTGAACCATGACATCATCAACGTTGTAACAGCCGCCGCTGCTGGTGCTAAATTGGTGGTCATGACAACATGAGCAATGGCCCATGGATCGCTCGCAGTTAATGTTGAACCTGCATTAAATCCAAACCATCCAATCCATAAAATAAAAACACCAAGAGCAGCCATTGTTAGGCTATGACCATGAATAGTATTTGAACTCCCATCTTGATTAAATTTTCCACGCCGAGCTCCAAGCAATATAATACCAGCAAGAGCGGCAAATCCACCTAGCGCATGGACAACTGATGAACCAGCGAAATCATGAAATCCAAGTTGTGCTAACCAACCGCCACCCCAAACCCAGTGACCACTAATCGGATAAATAATAGCCGTCATCAAGGAACTAAAAATCAGATAGCTTGAAAATTTCATTCGTTCAGCTACGGCTCCTGAAACAATCGTCACTGAAGTTGAGCAAAACACACTTTGGAAAAAGACGAAAGCAAGTAGCGGAACTATCAATCCTAAAGAGGTATAATCACCACTTACACATAAATCCGGAATACCAAATAAACCGGCAACACTACCATGGAACATAAGTGAAAACCCAACAATAAAGAAAATAATCGTTCCAATGGAATAATCCATAAAGTTTTTCATCATAATGTTGGCGGCATTTTTAGACCGTGTAAATCCACTTTCTACTAAAGCAAAACCAGCTTGCATCGAAAACACTAAAATGGATGCTATGACCATCCATAGCGTATCAATCACTACACTTAAATCAATCGTCATATTCATTCCCTCCTCAATTTTTAAAAAACTGTTTTCTTTAACGAAATGGGGTGAGTTACGATTGTTCTTTGACGTCAGAAGAAAATCAAAAAGGCGTCCTCTTTTGAGAACGCCTTTGTCCACCTTTTATCTTTTATCTAAGACCTCTTTGTCTATACCTCATTATATTACCATTTTATGGAAAAGTTTACTGTTTTTTTTGAAAAATTATTTTTTAGCATATACTTTCCACTGAGGTAATAAACAAGCGACTAACTCATAAAACTTCGTACTATGATTAGGATGAATCAAATGGCATAATTCGTGAACCACCACATATTCAATAAACGTCTCTTTCTCATGGATCAAACGCTTATTAAACGTAATACTCCCTCTAACAGGACGGCAAACACCCCATGTTGATATCATTTGACGATATTTCACTTCAACAGGCCGAATTCCTGACTGCTCAAAATATCGCCAATACTTTCTCATATATTGATGAATTAACGCTTCTAACTGCTTTTGAAGCCACGCCTCACATAACCGTTCAGCCCTCTCTTCGCTGACACTTGGCGGCATTTCTTGTCGTAAACTATCTGCCTCAATTGAAAAACACGTGTGATTAGAAGCCAATCGACGCTTTTTTAATGTCTTCCCCAAATAACGAATCTCATCTTTTGACAGAACCGTTGAAGTATTCGCTATCTGCTGCAGCTTTTGATGGATCCAAGTTTCTTTAGATAAAATAAAGTCTTTAATAAACGAAAGTTCCATCTTCGAATTCGCCGTCACGACAATTTCACCACTTGGTCTAATTTTTAAGTACATATTTTTAATATTTTTACGTTCAAGTAAAACTTCAAACGTCTCGAATTGTAATTTCATGTTGCTTCCCCATCCTTGCTAACCTTTTCTTTATTTTTTTTCGACCTTCATCAATTAACGCAGTCCATCAGCTTCACCTTGTTTCACCAAGGACAAGATCAAGTCCTCTTTGCTCTTATTGGGGTTTAACTTGATGTAAGTCTTAATTTTTTATCCTTCTTCAACGTAACTCAAACATTGAATCACCGCTTCTTTTTGATAAAAAGACTTTTCATTTCCTTTGACAAACGAACTGACGATAGTAAATTAAAGCGCCCGTTTCCTTTAGCCTTGAGCTTTTAGAGAAATCATTCCTTGAAAGTTAATCTATTCTAAAAGAGCAATTAATCTCAACTGATTCAGTTGACCAAACAGATCGTGTTTAAAATAAAATCTGATTTGACTAAATAAATTTATCACTAATGGAATGAACAACTGTAGGACAATAGCTTAATATTCTTTTGAGGTGATTTTTCACGCTTTAATTCGAGTTTAACTAGATGATTCAGAAAAGATAATAGCTTTTCCCTTTCACATACATTGCTTGATTAAATAAAACATATCCCTCTCCTGGTTTCATCCGATTCGCTCACTTAAATTCATTAAACTGCATCCTTCCATTTAACACATGTAAAACGCTCCTGATTCACCTCGTTAAATTTATGATAACATAAAAAAAAAGGTAAGAGAATCTTACCTTTTCATTTCGTTAACGTTTCATTTCAACCGGTTGAATCCATACCCCTGAATAATTTTGATTCACTAAATTTTGTTGAACTTGTTTCGCATCATTTAAGCTTGAATAAGAACCACAAATCACACGATAATAGGTTTCTTTTTTCGTTTCTTTCACTAAGTCTGATTCTTCTGTTCGTAGTCCTCCACGTTCATAATCTACATTAAACGCTTTACATAATGAGACAACAATTGCTTCAACATAAGCATCTTCTTGATTTAAGAACGTATATAAATCCGCTTCATTATCTAAATAAAACATTTCAATAATATCCGTTGAAACACCTCCACGCCAAGATTCACGGATAATTCCATAATAATCCGTATAATTATACGTTTGTGTATATCTTAAGGTTTCAGGATCAATAAATCGTTCATAAAGCTCACCTGTATAGGCTTTTGAATAAATCGCACGGAAATTATTTAAACGACTTAATTCTTGTTTTAAATAATATTCAAAACGTGCACTATCTTCTTTAAGTGGGGTATAGATCTCCGCTCCACTTGATTCCCCTCCACCACCTGCGCTATTAACATGAATACTAATCGCTAAATTAGGTTGTAATTCAGCAATTTCGCGTCCTCTGGCTGAGGCATTTCCAACATATGTATCATCTGTTCGTAACTGTGTCACCTTAAATCCAAGCTCTCTTAAGCGAGCTGTTACTTTGGTTGCCACTGTTAAGGTAATATCTTTTTCATTATACCCATGATAATGAGCTCCTTTATCATGTCCACCATGTCCTGCATCCACTACAATATAAGGCATTCTATCACTCCTCTATTTTAATAAGTGCCCACTATTTATATATGCGAAAAGCACAATAGAGGAATGGGCGTTTTGCCAATGTCTCTTTTTTGCTCTGCTTTTTTTAGTCATTATTTAAGACTAAATTCAAAGAATTGTCGCTAAAAAAAGTATTCGCATTATAGACATATAACAATTCATTAATCTTTTCCTTTTCAATGAGTGCCTCTAAATCATCAAAATAATAACGCGGATCCACCACTAAAATCTCATCATAATACGGAATCAAAAAAGGAATCAAGGCATTGGCATAAGAATCTTTAAGGACTAGCAACCGATTCTCACTTGAAGAGGTCGTTTGAATTTTAACTAGCGAATGATTGCCACCTAAAAAAACAGTGTATTTATCTCTTCCCTCTAACGCCTCTGTTTGATAAACCGTAGTGCTTTTTTGCTGTTCTTCTACATACGTTACGACATACAAAACATCCGTTTGTGGTAAATACACCTCAATCGTATCTAAACTTCTCGCTTCAAATCCACTTTTCGCACTCAACGTTCCATCAAATGACTCCGTGACCGTTAAAACATGATAGTCCAAATCCACTTCTAAATCCAAACTCTTTGCCAACTGTAAAAATGTATAGTAGGCACCAAGAGTTGACCAGTGGTGATCATTCTTATAGTAAATCGCTTCTTCTTTATGCGATTTCAATGCTTCAGTAGCATTTACAAATAAGATATCCTCTCTTAACTGACTCGCAAAATTTAAAATAGACGCCTGTTGATCGATAACCGGTGCCTCTCTTGGAAGTTTGTCACTTAACACATAGACCGCATTGGGAACCATTAAAAAAGACGTTTTTAACTCCTTAGAAAAATCATTAATCGCTATCAGATTTTGATTAAGAATCTCCTCTGAAGCGGGATGAAAAGCCTCTATTAAATAATCATCAGATCCAAAGTAGACACCATTATTCTCCTTTTGTCCAAGTAACAAATCGGTTTGAGACTTCATTTGGACCCAAGCATCTCGCCCAAAAAACTGATCGTTTACATATTTTTCATATTTACTGCTATAACGACCTTCTAGCACCCGATCCCATTTAAACGTTGGTTTTTGTGCTAAGCTCCGGTTCTCCATTTCTGAAAATGCTACATTATCACTTAATAAATTCAACGTAAAAAACACAAAAATAAAAATCACCCACACACACGCTAAACTACTCCAATACATCCCTTTCCTCATGAGCTCATCTCCTAAAACCTGAAATATAGAAATGGATTATACGTCGTTGTCACCAAATAAGCCGTACTTAAAAGAAGGAGCGTGACTTGCACCACTAGCAGTAATCCACCCCACCTGGTGCTTTTTAAGGTCATTTGAATCTGTTTTAAAAGTGGCGTCGAACAAATAACTCCTAGAATCAATAAGAGGCCATAACTCATCAAATAATACATCGACGTTTTATCATACAACGCGTGTCCTGAAAATCCAAACATCACCTTTAAATAAGAAAAGGAGTCCCCTAGATTTTCAATACTAAAAAACGTCCAACCTATGATCACAAGGATTAATGTATACGCATGTCTTAACCATGAAGGCCATTTTTCAAGCCATTGCTTTAAGATGATTTTTTCAATAAAAAGCAAGACGCCATAATAAACGCCCCATATCACAAAATTCCAACTCGCTCCATGCCAAAGTCCAGTTAATAACCATACAATCAGTAAATTCCTGATTTGTTTTTTTATTCCTAATCGATTTCCTCCAAGTGGAATATAAACATATTCTCGAAACCACCCTCCCAGTGACATGTGCCAACGTCGCCAAAACTCCGTGACACTTTTTGAAATATACGGATCATTAAAATTTTCTAAAAAATCGAAGCCAAACATTTTTCCAAGACCGATCGCCATATCTGAATATCCACTAAAATCAAAGTAAATTTGTAATGTAAAAGCAATCATACCAAGCCATGCCGTTAGGACTGACAAACTACCAAATTCCATCTCTTGAATCGTTGTAAATAAATACCCAATAGTATTCGCAAGCAACACCTTTTTAGCAAGACCTGCGATAAAGCGCTCCGCACCTAATCCAATCTTTTCAAAACTCTCCTGACGTTCGCTTAATTGAATTTGGATGTCAGTGTATTTGACAATCGGTCCCGCTACAAGTTGTGGAAACATCGTGACATACAAGGCGAATGAAATAATATTTTGTTGCGCTTTAGTTTTTCCAGTATATGCATCAATAACATACGATAAAATTTGAAACGTGTAAAATGAAATTCCAATCGGAAGCGGGATATGTTGACCCTCTAAGCTTAAATGAAAGAGGTAATTAACATTTTCAATGAAAAAATCATAGTATTTAAAAAATCCAAGTAACCCTAAATTAAAAAGAAGTGCCACCATAAATAAGATTTTTTTTTGATTCGGATTTTTTTCCATCAAAAGAACCAACACGTAATTAACAACAATGGATAAAAGCATCAAGACGATATATTTTGGCTCTCCCCACGCATAAAATACTAAACTTGCGATTAATAAAACGAGATTTCGTCCCCGTCTTGGCATCAAAAAATAAGCCAGAAACACGATAGGAAAAAAGACAAACATGAAAAACAAGCTACTAAAAACCATTGATTCTCACCCTACTTCCTAAATGCATTCAAAAAGGCATCACAGTATGTGTCGACTTCGTTTGATACCGCAAAAAACAAATAACTCCCTCGAACTTTTAGCTCATAGTTATCTAGTAAGCTACAATTTTCTGGCTTATAGCCGCTAAAACGATTGATTTGACTTTCAACGCGAGCCTCAACCATTGACTCGATGTCCTCAAGTTGCGAACGATCTTTAACCTCGACAACCAATATCTCTTCAACTTCCATCGATGAAATCGACACGTAATAAACATAACCCAAAATCTCATTTGGATTAACTCCAATGAACCGTCTTAACTCCTTACTCCCCACCTCTTTAACCCGCGTTTCATCGACGAGTAGCGCCTCTTTAATCTGCTCTAGTGAGACATTGGTTGCTTTCTCGCATCCTGTTAACATACTGATTAAAATAAAGCTTCCTAAAACCAAGATGCTTAACTTTTTCATCACTTTGGCTCTGCCTCCTTATACGCTTTAATCACTTGCATCCAAATCGGATAAAACGTCGATTTTACATGAATTCCATCCGGTTCATACATGTCTTCCCTCACATAAGAAGCCACATCTAAAAAACGATAATCTGACACCTCACATAATGTCTTTAATGCCTCATTAAAAACTGTGACACGTTCTAAACTTAACTCAGGTATATTTTTGGCGATATCTTCTCGAATCGGAAAAATAGACACAATATAAACCTTTAAATGAGGTAATGCCTGTTTCATTTCTTGAATTAAGGCCTCATATCGTTCAATGTATTGATCCGCCGTTTTATAGACGAGTAAATCATTCGCACCGAAAAGTAAAAAGACTTCATCAGGACTTAAACGAATGACTTTTTGAACTTCTTCCTCTGCTGTTGCAAGTCGAAGTCCAACTTTCGCTACAACAGAAGAAGGATCTAAATAATCATACGCGGTAAAGGCCTCAACAATCGAGTCTCCCATAAAAACAGAAGACGCAAAGTATTGTTTAAAATCACATTCTTCTTGATTTATTTCTAATCTATCGGGCTCTTTAGCTTGTTTATTTGCAATCATGTCTAGTACTTCACTCACACTCACTTCCTCTAATTTTTTCAAAACTTGGACACTTTCTTCTTGATACGGAGCTATCCCACTTTCTTGTGAATTTGTTCCTTTAGTACGTAAAAAACAAACAACCATTATCATTGTAACGATACAAAAAATAAGATAACGACCTTGCCAAACCCATCGTTTAAAGCGATTGATTCCCACCCTGATCCCCCCTTACTTTATATTAAACTATACGCTTCTCGCCCCTCATTTTATTACGCTAATTGAAGATATTTCCTGACATTCCCCTCTAATAAAAGATAGCGACAAAAGCCTTTTCTTTGTTGAATCTTCAGTTATCCCTATCAAAAAAAGACCTCCTAAGAGGTCATATTAATAATCGATTAAACACCTGATCTTTTGCAATCCCATGACTAATAGCATACAAATACGCGTCTTTTTGTGTTTCATGTGATTTAAAATAGGCATAGTCTCCTTTAGTTTCAATCGTAATAAATAATTTAGCATCAGTCGCGACCTCATCAAGTGTCTGCCAATCTGCCACTAAAGGCCGGTGAAATCCTTTTAGCAATCGAATGACCGCAATTTTAGCTTCATCAAGTTCTCCATATCTAACTTTTAATTGAGCTTCTTCGCCGTAATCATCATGCAATTCACGGCAAACTTCAATAATATCGAAAATAAGTAACTCAGCTAAGCACAGAACAAGTTCATCTTTTAAGTCTTCCGTTTCAATGAGTTCGTTTAACTCGCGTTCATACATTTGTAAATGAAAGAGTAAACTTAAAAAATCATCATATTCATCCTTTGTAAAGGCAACACTTAAGATATTTGTATTTCGTAAATTGATATAAGAGTCTAATGCGTCTTTCGTTTGACTTAAAAACTCTAAAATTCCTTCTTCATTCACAATCATGTTCTCACTCCCCCTGGTACAAAAAAAGAGTAGTTACACGCTACTCTTTTTCAGGATACAAACCCTCATTTGTATCAATTTATTCATTTATCTCACTGTTTATACTACATCCTATGACAAAAAAACTATTTCGTGATATCTCTTTAACCGTCGTCTCATATATTCGTTAAACAGAAAAGCTCATCATTCATTTCTCATCCCAATTTAATTTAAGCCCTAACCCTTGCTGCAATCATCCCATCATCCGTCGGTTGATTCGTATTTATCTCCCCTTTCATCCAAAAACACCTCTTTAATTCGTTCAATACGTCGCGCCAAAACCGTAGGAATAGGTACTCCGAGTTCATGAAGATTTTCTAAAATCGAGGTCCCCTCTTGCAACACTACACCACCTCCTAAAATCTCCATTAATCCGACGTTCTCCACTCCCATTTCACAAAAAAATAACATCCCCTCACTTGGTAATAAATTGAGTAAATTAAAGCCAAGCATCTCATCGAGTAATTTAAACACAAGCATCGAAAATAAAATCATGGCCTTACGAATCAATCCATCTAATCCCACTGAACTATTTAACTGACACTTCAAATAGGCCTTCACATAGCCAGTAAAAAAATCAACAATGACTAATAAGACGACAATCATTAATATTCTCATCATTTTTTATCCCCCTTTCTCTAATGAATATCTTCCTCTCTCTCATTTAGTGTGCAAAAAGCAAAAAAGAAATCAGCGGTACGCACTGATTTCTTTTTTAATGTTGATGTAAAACATGGACTAATCCTTGTTCATATAACATTTTAATATGATTATCATCTAAAGAATAGTAAACGACTTTTCCCTCTTTACGAAACGAGACTAAATGAGCCTGTCTTAAAACACGTAACTGATGTGAAATCGCTGAGTGTGTCATATCTAGTAAGGAGGCTAAATCACACACACACATTTCCGAGTTAACAAGGGCTGAGATGATTCGAATACGAGTCAAGTCTCCCATCGCTTTATATAAATCTGATAATTTCAGTAATTCTTCATCACTTGGCATGACATCTTTTACTTTTTTAATGACATCATTATGAATTGAATCAACACAACATGCTTCCACGAACTCACCTCTATATACTGACTGATTAATCCTGTCACGATCTGATTTCAGTCATCATTATTCAAATACTTTAGTACGAATAGAAACTATAGTCTTGTTAAAGTTTTCAAAAACTCTAGAAAACTTATCGGGACTTATAGTTTCGACTGATGAGTTGATTATAGTCCTTCAGAATAGAAAGTTCAATACTTTCTTGTAAAAACATCAATTCCTAACAAATATGATTAAATTTTACCGTTTTTCTCGATCTAAAAATAAAGATTTCACAAGTGCTAACTGTTCCCTTAATTCCCACTTATATCGTTTTCTTGAATCAGTTTTCGCTCCAATAAGCTGACAGTTAAGATGTAATCGGTGAGCAAGTAATCTCGTTCTAATGCTGTGAAATTCACTGGTTACAATCGCAACGCGTTCTTCTTTAATTAAAGGTTTACAAAACAATAAATTTTCAAATGTATTTCTGGCTAAATCTTCAACGATAATACGATCTTCTGAAATCCCAAATTCTTCTATCAATACGTTTTTCATGATATGGGCCTCTGGAAGTTTCAAATCTGTTCCATTTCCTCCCGTCACAATGACACGTAGCTGAGGATTTTCATGAAGAAGCAAAGCCCCTTTTTCAAGTCGAGAACGAAGAGTCGTACTTACTTCATTACTATGAAGTAATGAACCTAAAATAATAAGCTGATTGATGTCTGCTTCTAATTCTTCGTGCAATGAACTGTTCATTTCAAGATGTAAGACAATCGTATAGGTTACCCAAGCAATTAAAATATTACTCATCTGTACTCCTCCTTTCACTCTTTTACTGTATGGTATGAGTGAAAGTCAAAATTGTGTTTATTTGATGACTAAAATAATGAGTTAAAATAGGTCAATTGCCCAATCTCTTTGCATACGTTATAGTAGATAAAGCGATTTCTTACATCATGACGTGAAGAAAAGGAAGGAAGTGAGTCGTATGGAAAATGAACGTATTGAAGTAGCAAATTATATGATTAAATCGACTGATTCAATTCAAACGATTGCCAATCTGTTTCAAACTACTCCAAAAGTATTGATCCAACTGAATGGAAATCAACCCCTCATTATTAAAGCTAACCGTCAAATTAAAGTTCCCCTACTTCCACATCTCAATCAACACGTCGTTAAATCAGATGAAACGATTCAAGATCTACTCATTCGGTTTAAATTAACACCTGAAGAATTATTGATGTTAAATGAAGATTTACAATTAGCACCTGGTCAAGTAATTAAATTGAAGCCTTAAAAAAAGGTCACGAAGCATTTGGCTTTGTGACCTTTTTTTTAAAACTGTTTGGCTTTTTGAACCATTTGATTTTGTAGTAAACAAATTTGTTGTTTGAGTTGATCCTCGTTAAAACTGTTACGTCCCCAAAGGGTAATTGAATCCACGTCAGTAATTCCAACGAGACTCAGCACAGCTTCAACTTGCGAAACATGATGATTTAAAAAAGAACGATTGCCGCTATAAGGTTGTCCGGATGTTGAAATATACATCACTTTCATATCCGAACAAAGACCAGCTACTTTTCCGTCTTGATAACCAAATGTCACATGACGATACACGATATTATCTAAATAAATTTTTAGCATCGCTGGAAAACTATGATTCCAAACGGGGGCCGCAATCACACACTTATCAAAAGATTTAAATTGCTCTGCTAAATGCCGAATTTCTGTTTCTTTTCCTTGATTATACAATGCTAATCGCTCACAATCCATAATCGGCATAATCGTTTGATACAAATCTAACACTTCGACCGTGTCATTTGGATGTGATAATTGATATTGTTTAATAAAAAAATCAGATAATGTAAAGGTTAACGACTGATCATTAGCTTTCGGATTAGCCTTTATATATAAAAGACGCGCCATAAATTCACCTCGTAATATGATTTTAATGCTCTTTAATCCCTATCATAATATGATGAAATACGATGAATTTATAACGCGTTTTATCTAATTATTTAATTTTAATTACATTTTGTGAAATTCACGAACCAATGCCTCAGCACATTTAATTCCATCGATACCCGCTGAGACGATTCCACCTGCAAATCCAGCTCCTTCACCTGATGGATAAATCCCTTTAACCGTTAATGATTGTAAACTTTCGCTATCACGATCAATACGTACTGGAGAAGATGAACGAGACTCGACTCCCGTCATCACAGCGTCATGCATCCCAAATCCTTTTAGTTTACGATCAAATGCAATTAAGCCTTCACGCATGGCATCTGTAATATAATCTGGTAATAATTTATTCAAATTCGTTAATTTAACACCTAATGCATAAGAAGGGGTCACACTTCCAAGTTTTTTAGACGCTTGTCCTTTTAAGAAGTCCCCAACAAGTTGAGCTGGGGCTGTGTAATTACTTCCACCCATACCAAAAGCTTTTTCTTCTAAACGACGTTGGAACTCCACCCCTGCTAATGGATGATCTGATCCAAAGTCTTCTGGAAATACTTGCACTAATAAGGCACTATTCGCATTTTCTTGATCACGCGCATGTTCACTCATTCCATTCGTTACGAGACGCCCTTTTTCAGAACTTGATGGAACGACTAAACCACCTGGGCACATACAGAACGTATAAACGCCTCGACCATTTGATGCCGTATGTGTTAAACGATATTCTGCTGCTCCTAATTTCTCATGACCTGCAAATTCTTTATACTGAGCTTGATCAATTAGCGTTTGAGGATGTTCAACACGAACTCCTACTGCAAATGGTTTAGCTGTAAATTGAACCCCACGATCATACATGTGATAGAACGTATCACGTGCACTATGTCCAATTGCCACAATCACATGATTAGATTCAATGACGTCTCCACCTTTTACTTTAACTCCTGTGATTTGATTATTTTCGACGATAAAATCTGTCACTTGTGTATTGAAGCGAACTTCTCCACCAAGCGAAATAATTTTTTCACGAATATTTTTAACGACACCACGTAATAAATCCGTCCCAACATGAGGATGTGCCATATATAAAATATCTTCTGGTGCTCCCGCTTCAACTAACGCTTCTAACACCTTACGTCCACGTAAATCTTTAACACGCGTCGTTAACTTCCCATCTGAGAACGTGCCGGCTCCACCTTCACCAAATTGAACATTTGAATTTGGATCTAACTTTCCTTCGCTCCAAAATTCCTCAATCGATTTCACACGGTCATCCACACTTCCACCACGCTCAAGAACGATTGGTTTATACCCCATTTCCGCTAAAATTAATGCTGAAAACATCCCAGCAGGTCCAAAGCCAACGACTACTGGACGGTGAGACATCGGTTTTTCTCCCATAGAGGGATACGCATAATTTAATTCAGGTGCTTTAACGATATTTGGTCGATTTAACTTCAAAATTTGGTCTTCATTTTTAAGGGCAATATCGACGGTATAAACGAACTCCATTTTTCCGCGACGACGCGCATCAATTGACTGTTTATAAATTCTATATTCCAGTAAATCTTCTTCACGAAGCTTTAATTGTGCTAACACTAATTCTTTTACTTTTTCAATCGGATCCTCAATTGAAATTTTAATCTGCGATACTCGGATCATATCATCACTCACTTTCTTAACTAACCTATTATAGCACAAATCGACTTAAAAATTTCATTTAACGTTTCCGCACTGATAAAACTCCCTTAAAATAAGACGTTTTAAAGAGTAGGTAACATGATCATTCAAATAAAACACAGAGCCTATTCCGTCCCCTAGTTAATCTAGTAAACGGTAAAGTAAGAGAGTATTGCCACTAAAGATGAATGCTTCAGAGATTCTCATGCCTTTTGAAATTATTTTTCTTAAGCCATAAAAAAACTTTTTCTATTAAGGCTTTCGTCATAAACAGACATGTGATACACTATTAGTAAGCGGTTACTTTAAGGGGGGGAGGGTAGCATGTCTATTATCAAAAAATATTTACTCGTCATCATCATAACAGGAATTTTTATCACATTGAGTGGAGCACTGTTATTAGGTCCTTTTGCCTTTTCAACCATCACCACTTCAACGGTTTGTGATGCCGTCTTAGATCATATCGCTGAGCAAATTACATCCACTGAAACAGGTGTAACCTATGAATTAAGTGACTTAAAGACAGAGACTCGTTTCTCTTATCCCAAACAAAAACCGTTTATTCCAGTGAATTATACAATAGGTGGAGCTATTGTTGAACCTCAAACGAGTCTTTATCTCGTTCACGAAGGAAATTTAACACGTGGTAGCAAGCTAACTCTAGAATTTGAAGTTATCCCAACCTCTAGTGGCGTTTATCATTACTATCTAATCAATGAAACCGGCGTTATCGATGAGTTTGAAATAACCGATTCGACCTCTTATTACAACCATCTAAAAATCAAAAAAACAGGAAACTATGCCATTATCTTATCCGTTGAAGACGCACTCGGAGATTATAAGCTCAATTATCATATTACAAGATCTATTCTTCCGCTCTAATCAATACGCTATCTTAATAGAACTAACAAAAAGGATGTCAGCAAGACATCCTTTTTGTTATCGCCATTATTTTAAATGGTAACTGATCAACCTCAATTATATTAATTTGATTAAAATCGTGATGATTCCAAGAATACCAAGGCACATTCCTACTACTTTATTTAACGTTTTAATCTCACACTTGTTCGCAAATTTAGCACTCACATAAGCCGCTACTACACAACAGATAATCACGACTAACATCGGAATAACCTGTATGCTTGCCCCCATAGAAAAATGACTAATCGTTCCAATTAAAGCCACTAGTGTCATAATCATCGTACTTGTTCCGACCGCTACTTTTAAATTATAACCCAGATGTAAAGTGAACACTGTCAGCATTAAAATTCCTCCGCCACTTCCAGTAAAACCACAAATCCAACCGATTCCACATCCAAAAATCATGGCCTGTATCATTTTTTTCTTACTAATCTGTTCTAGTCCAGCTTCTGCATCATGCCCTTCCTCAATGGGTTTGACTAAAAACTTGATCCCGAGAAAAATAGTTGTTAACATTGAAATATAGCCAAGTCCATCTGGTTGCGACTGAGAAAAAAGAAATCCACTGTAACTCCCAACAATCGTTCCGACAAAAGCAGTCATTGCTACTAGCATCCCATGCTTTAAATCAATATTTTTGTTTTTATAGTAAGTATATGCCGTCAATAAACTAGCCAAAACATCTGCTGCAAGCGCAACTGTTACAGCATCATAACTCTTCCATCCACAAATACTGACTAGTAAAGGTGTAATGATGACTGCCGCCGAAAGACCTGCAAGTCCTGTTACAACACCTGCCCCTATTCCTGCGAAAATATAAACAAGATATAACATCATCGATTCCTCCTTTAAGATACTCAAAATTATCCTCTCAAATTTCAATTATATTAATGAAAAAACAAAAACAGTCAATTCTTAACATGTTTTACCTTTCTTTAATAAATCAATATTTCTACTTTGAATTCATTTATTAAAGAAAAACCCATTTGACATAAAAACAATCCTTATTTTAGTCTAAATTCTAATGTTTTTAGGTTTAAAGATTATCCCATTTTATCTCAATCTCATTCATCATCTCCCTCTCTTCTCATCAGATTTCACGTCATAAAAAAGGGACTTTTCAGTCCCTTCTTAATAAATTGTGTACACATTTTTATGAGTGTTTGATTGAAGATAGCCCTTTTTGACATACTCGTGGAATAGATAAAGAGACATTGAGTATAGTGGCAAAATGTAAAGTCCTACTAACCCTAACGTTAAGGCAGCTAAAATTCCCCAACCAATAAAACTAACTTGTAAAATAAATAACTCCCATTTATGTCCATCCATCATTTCACGGCTTTCAGTAATGATATCATCCACTGACATCCCTGGATTTTCATTCGCAATATAATAAACTTGTGAATACGAATAGCCCTTAATGATGCCTGGAATGACAAATAATAATGACCATAAAAAGAGGTAAATATCCTTTACAAACGTTAAGGCCATCACCGACCCTAACTCATCAGTCGGGAAAAAGTCACGAATCGTAAAATCTTCACCACGACGAATTTTTCTTAGGACATCAACAGACCCATACCCAACCAATCCAGTCACTGCCATATTCAGTAACACATTTAAAAGCGGGATAAAGGAAATCAGATTAGACACAATCGCCATCACAATCCAAATTCCAGCATAAATTAGTGCAAATTTAGCCCATGAATTATTTTGAAATTGAGCACGTGCATGTCGTTTAATTTCACCACGCCACTCTATCTTTTGAAATAAGGCAATTAAAACTAAAATAAACGGAACACCGCCAGTTATAAAAAAGGGAATTGTCCAAAACATTCTCTCACATCACTTTCATCAATTATAATCCTATTCTACTGACTTCTAATCAATTATGCAATATTTTTCCATGAAGTTCGGATGAAGTTTTAGACAAAAATTTTTTTAGCTGTTTTAGCAATTGTAGCTGTACTAATCAAATCAAAACCTCCTCCCACAATTCCACCTGTAATCGGAACTAATTTAATTAAATTAATTGCACCTGTTTTCCCCATTTTGGTCAATAATCGAAATCCGACTTTTTGATTAATTTTAGTTAACACTTTACCTGGGATTTTTTTTACTAAAGATGTCCCCATTTTGACACCAATTTGAATGCCACTTTGTTTTAAAATTTCTCCTGCAGAATTCCCAGTTAACGCCACATAAATAAATGTTTTAACTTGGTCATCTAACACATCATATCCTCTCATATGGGCAATAGCAGCAATCATTCGAATTTGAACATATAAAACCGATGCTACATTGGCAGGGATAGCAACCGGCAAAGTTAACACTCCTCCCAATCCAGTTATAAATCCACTTGTCATACATTTCGCTTCTTGAAGAGCGATAAATTTATCAATGGCTTTCTCAACATCTTGATATTTTTCTAAATATTTATCTCCAAGTTCTTGAGCAGTTTCAAAACCTGGTAGCCCTTGAATAGCTTTTTCATAACAAGTATCTAAAACCTGTAACATTTTATCTTCTGTTATTTTATTGTTCATATCTGTTCACCTATTTTAATAAAATTTCGTTACTATAGTATAATCACATTTCGTTGGCGTGAAACGGTATCTACCCCGTTCATCTTTTTCAAACAAAAAAAAGAAACCTAAAGTTTCAAGCGTAATATATGTCAGGAGGTGAAGATCAATGCCAATTCAATCCAAACTTTTAGCTATCTTAGAACGTGCTCACGAATTAAAAGCGAGTGACATTCACTTTGTCATGAAGAATGAAAAGATGTGCATCGAATTTCGAGTCGGAGCGTTTATGGTCCCATACGAAGAACTTTTAATCACTCAATATGAAAGTCTATTAGCCTATATTAAATTCCAAGCCTCACTCTCACTCATGCACCCCAAACAACCTCAATCAGGTCTCTTGAGGCTTCAAAATCAAGAACTTACCTATTATTGTCGGGTCTCCATTCTTCCCACTCAACACTATCAAAGCCTTGTGTTGCGGCTGATTAATCACACACACCAAAAGCAACTTCATGAGATTCCGTATTTTTATCGAAATGTAGCCGCGCTTCAGCAGATGGCGACGAAACAAGCAGGACTTTTGCTAATTAGTGGTCCGACTGGTTCTGGCAAAACAACAACGACTTATGCGCTAATTGATTATTTGAAGCAAGAGCTTGGAAAAAGTATTGTAACCATTGAGGATCCAGTCGAATATCAGCAGCCAGACATCATTCAGATGCAAGTGAATGAAACAATGGGCATGACGTATGTGTTTCTACTAAAAAAACTCTTGCTTCATTTATAATAAAGTTTTGATTAAACAAATAAAGTCTTGATTCTTTACAAT
>NZ_JAGAVR010000017.1:0-59361 GCF_017941855.1 Turicibacter sp.
GTCGAATATCAGCAGCCAGACATCATTCAGATGCAAGTGAATGAAACAATGGGCATGACGTATGTGTTTCTACTAAAAAAACTCTTGCTTCATTTATAATAAAGTTTTGATTAAACAAATAAAGTCTTGATTCTTTACAATCCTACATCCCAATAGTGTTTTTACTTATAAAAAGAAAAAACTGAGAAGGTATTCAGAATACTCTCAGTCTCTAAATTAGCTATATATTAAGTTCTATTTATTCTTCTTCATTAACCCTAACATCAAGTTGTTTCTTCTCTAAAAGGCTAAGAACAAGGTTGGTATAATTTTGGATAAACTAAGTTCCTTTGAATGTTGGGAAAAAAGTTGGACTAAAGGTGGTGTGTATGTTTCGTTCTCACCTGGATGGCAGCGGGAATTTCTTTGATGGCAACATCGTAATGTTAAGTGATAATAAAGTTCTGCTTTTTCAGCAGTAACCCGCGTTTTCCCTAATTTTTCAGAAGCAAAACTTTATTCTCACGGAAACCGCAGAAAACGTGGATGTTCTTGGGCTGATGGGTATTTTAGTAGGAAGCAGGACTTTATTATTACTCAACAGTATGATGTTGGGATTAAAGAGATTTTACGTCATGATCCCGATGTTATTATCATTGGTGAAATTCGAGACAGTCAAACAGCGAGACAGGCTCTACGTGCCGCTTTTACGGGTCATTTGGTGATTTCCACGGTGCATGCTAAAAATGTGCTCGGAACGATTAACCGTCTACTTGATTTAGGCATTACTCTTCAAGAACTAGAACAAGGAGTCATTGGTGTAGCGAATCAGCGTCTCATTAAATTTGATGATGAACAAAAGGCTCTTTTTGAACTTTGTTTTGATGATCATCTTGACGTCTTATTCCATCATTTAAATGAAGGAAGTCCAGTTCAACCATCCTATCTCACACTAGATGAGGAGTTTTCACAATGCCAACAACAAAGAGCCTAAAATCATATTGGAACTTAAGTATGCAACAAAAATTTTTATCCCGCTTTAGTCAACTGTTAGAAAATGGCTTCTCGATTGCCGATGCCCTTGCTATCATGAAAACTCTATTTAAAAAACAAGCCGTTGATCCTATGATTATTGCCTGCTTACAAGGTCAAAACTTTGCCGACACCTTAGAAGAGTGCCACTTCGAACATCGGATTATTTACATGATTCGTAGTAGTGAGCAAGCAGGAGCCTTACTACAAGGCTTACAAAAGGCCGCTGATTATAGTGACTTCCATCTTAAAAATCGGTCAGACCTCTCTAAAAAAATTCGCTATCCCCTCACCTTATTTGGCCTCATGAGTCTCATTTTAATCGCCGTGTTTATTCTCTTCATGCCAAAAATTCAAAGCTTTTACGATAGTTTCAATTTATCCGGCAATACTGACTTCTTGCAAACGATCTTTATCATCATTGGATGCTTGATCGGAGTCATCGCTTTACTAACCATCCTCATGACCCTCATTTTGAAATGGCGGTCTATCCCCTTTCAAGCCCACGTCAAACAATGGTTATTTAAACTCCCCTTATTACGTTCTCTCATGCAAAAAATCTTTAGCTACTATTTTAGCAGTCAATGGCTTATCTTCTTAACCTGTGGCTTATCCTTAAAAGAAAGTCTTGAGATGATGCTAAAATTTGAAACCATCCCCTTTATCAAACTCATCATCAAAGAATTCAATCAAACCCTTGAAGCTGGAACACCACTAGAACTTGCCTTCCATCAATCTCCGTATTTTACCCCCTACTTCAGGCTCACGATGGCTCATGCCCTAACCCTTGGAAGTATTCAAGCTGAGCTTGCTTACTACTCTCACTCAGAATTCAAACAGTTATCTGCCTTGCTAAGTCAAAGCTTCAAAATTCTTCAATTCAGTCTGTTAATGCTCATTGGCATTATCATCATCTTGATCTACTTAAGTATCTTACAACCCGTCTTTCAAATGATTGACATCATCTAAAAACTCTAGGAGGAACAACAATGAAAAAATTAAACCAAAAAGGATTTACCCTAATTGAAATGATGATTGTTTTAATAGTGGTAAGTATTCTAACCCTACTCATTATTCCAAATGCAGCTAAATACATTACAAAGGCCAATGAAGATGGATGTGTTGCTTACAAAGCATCTATTGTAGCCCAAAACACAGCAAATTCATTTATTGGAGAACCTACAGTAAGTGAAGATCCTAAAATAATTCAAAAACTTTGTACTAGTGATTCTCTTGTGGATACTAACGATGGTATTGAATAGTAGATAGCGATGCTTAAAAATCAAAAAGGTTTCACCTTAATTGAAGCACTCATCGCGCTTTCTATTACGAGTATCCTTATTTTAGCGACTTCAACCTCTTTCATGAAACTCTATGATTACATTAATCTGAATCAAACGTTAGCCACCATCCAAGCGGATCTCGCTTATATTCGTCAAGCGAACATGATGCCAAAATCATCACAGCTCATCCAACTAAAAATTTATCGACAACAAGGTTACTATGATGTTTCTTCCACCGATGAAAAAACGATCTATTTTCGTCGCTATTTGCCTCCAGGTGTCAGCCTTAATGCTTCTGAATCCATTATCACCTTATCATTCAATATTTTTGGTCATATTGATAAAGGTCAAACCATTGTCGTCAATAGTCGTCATTTCAAAAAATCGATTGTCTTTTCAATCGGCGCAGGAGGTGTAGATATTAGATGAAACTTAAGCGTGAATCAGGATTTATTTTATATGAGTGCTTAATCAGTTTGATTATTTTGGGTGTCGTGTTGAGCACCTTGCTTCAAATGCTTCCGAATCTTTTAATGGCCCGTCATCAACTCACTCAAGAACAACTTATTTTCAATCAAATCTATCAACTTAAAGATGAACTTTTATATCAACAAAAAACATTTCCAGACACCCTATATTTTGACTCCCCGCTTCCTTATAAAATAACCTTTTCACCCCATCAAGTTTGTGCCCATTATCCCTTAGGAGCAACTTATGAAAAAACACTTTGTTTGTAAGCTTAATTCAAAAGGATTTCTATTGCTTGAACATTTAATTGCACTCATCATCACCTCACTATTACTTATTACCTTACTTAGCCTTATTCAAGTCACAAAATTATATGCCTCGAATACTGATGCTGTTTTATTAAATGAACTAGAAGCTCTCGCCACACAAATCCAAATTGAAGCTCGACTTTCCCTTTATTTTTCTTCTCCTAATCATCAAATCCTTAATCTTCACCAATCAAATGGAGACACTATTTCTTACTTTATCTCCGATGAGCGATTGATGCGTCAGGTCAATGGAAAAGGCGGCGAGATTGCCTTGTATCATTGTAAAACCTTAAATGTAAAGGATCATCAAGCTAATTATGCCACCATTCATTTAAAAACCTCTTCTCAAAGTATGACTGTATATTTAAACACCTTTAATCTTCCGCTTCCTACTATTGAATTACTTGAAGATGAGGAGCTTTTAGAAGAGCTAGATGATCTCTCATTCCCTCTAGAAGAAAATAATAATCATTCATTACTAGACAAAGAGTTCTCTGAAGACAGTCTCGATGTCCCCTTTCCAAATGAGGAGTTCTTTGAAGAAAGAGATGATGATCTAATCGTTGAAGATGAAATGATTAATGAGGAGTTGATGTCTGATGATTAATAATGAAAAGGGAAGCATTCTTTGTCTTACGCTTACCATTGCCTTGATTATGGCCACCCTCTTGCTAACCTTATCGCAACAGCTTCAAAGCCAGACCTTACTGTTTGAAAAAAGAAGAGAGTATCTCACGTTGACCTTACTTGAAAAGGAATGTCTGAAATTCGTGCTTGATGAAATCACAGATCCTTTGCAAACAATTCCTAAATATGAATCTTCTAAAACGATTACCCTAAGTAATGGGTCAAGTGCGATGCTAAAATATTCAAATTATACCCAAAGCCTTGATGTCACTTATCAGGTCTACTATAATGAGTATTTAGGTAAAGCAAAAGTATCTTACGATAAAAAAAGTAAAACCTATACACTAGTACACGGGTGATTATTCATGAAATCAATCATTTTAATTGGGATGATGGGCAGTGGCAAGACAACAATTGGTCAAGCATTAGCGGCTGACTTATCTAAATCCTGGGTCGATACCGATCAATACATTGAAGAAAAAGAACAACAAAGCATTTCTTACTTATTTGAACATCACGGTGAATCTTACTTTAGAGATTGTGAAACTCATGCCCTTTCAGAGCTTCTATCACATGTTGATATCATTTCAACGGGTGGTGGAATCATTGTAACTGAGGCTAATCGTCACCTGATTCAAAATGAGGCAACCGTCATCTATTTAAAAGCAGAAATTAAAACCTTAATTCATCGCATTAATCCAACAAATCGTCCACTGCTTCAAGATGAAGACATTCAAACAAAACTTGAAACCCTATATAAAAAACGACATCAATGGTATGAGTCTTGCGCTCATTTAACGATTGAAATTGATGAACTAGGAATTTTAGAAACTGTTGATTATATTAAATCTGCGTTAAAACTTTATTAACCTCCAAAAAAGCAATGTCCAGACGGTTCATTGCTTTTTATTTAGGCACAAAACCTCCCACTTAGAATAAATTAATACTATAACCAAGCTTAAATCAGGGAGTGAAAATATGAGTACTTTAAACGTCCCACATCATTACAAAACCATACAAGCCGCTATTAACGCTGCTCATAGTGGCGATACCATTAGGATTAAACCTGGTATCTATCATGAATCACTTCAAATCATAAAAAAAGAACATCTCTATCTGCTGGCCCACCCTGGAAGCGTCATCCTTGACGGAGAAAATCAAGCTAATATTGGCATTGAAATCGACTCACATCACATCCAAATCCAAGGAGTGCAAATCATTAACTTTATAGCAGGTATTGTCTCAATTGGAAATTATAATACCTTTTACCAAATCACGTGTGCTAATCATCAACAAAGTGGTATTTCGTTTATAGGACACCATAACCAACTTCTGCACTGTCACCTCATGGATAATAAAAGTAGCGCCATTTCATTTTCGGGAAACCATAATATTTTCAAGGCGAATCGAGTTCAAAACTGTTCCCGTGGAGTGGTCGCCTTAGGTCCTTCTTGCCATAATTATTTCATCAAAAATCTTTTAACTCATATCGAAACGTATGCTCTTGGGATTGTCTCAAATGGATCAAAACATCATATTTTTTACAAAAATACAATTGATGATTCGAAATATGGAATTTTAGTTCAAAACGGAAGTTCGCAGCTCGTTAAAAACAATATTAGCCACTGTCATGCTTGCGGGATTTTAATCGGTCACAATCAAGCCACCATCTGTCAAAATACCTTAAAAGCGAATGAAACCGGACTTGATTTATATACTGACTACAGTGAGATTACAGGAAATACCATTCAAAGCGGCCATCAAACAGGTATAAATCTTAATGGTAGTCACAATAAAATCTCTCAAAACGTTGTGGTTCATTACAATAGTATTGGAATCTTAATGAATGGCTATCATAACTTACAAAGCCATAATATTTTACAAGGAAATCAAATCAATCTCATTGAAAATGATTTAAAAGAACCCTTGATCGACGTTCCAAAAGATTTAGAAGACTAAAAAAAGTCGCTATATGAGCGACTTTTTATTTTAAAAATGGATTATGATTTGTTTCTTCTTCAATCGTTGTACAATCACCATGCCCTGGATAAACAAGGGTATTTTTGGGTAATGTTAGCAGCTTTTTCTTAATACCAGTTACTAACTGATCATGATTTCCATAAATAAAGTCGGTGCGACCAATGGATCCTTTGAATAAGGTATCCCCTGTAAAGAGCATGTCACCTTCTTTAAAATAAAAACACAAACTTCCTGTTGTATGTCCTGGCACATGGAAAGCTTGAATGTTTGTATCGATGCAATCAAATTCGGCTCCATCTGCTAAAAATTGATAATCAAAATTAGGATTTAACACAAGACGTTCATAAATCATAGGTGATAAATTAACATCTGGATTTTCAAAATATTCTTTTTCTTTTTTATGCGCATAAATGGGAACTTGGTAATGAGTTGCTAATTCATTGACTGCTCCAATATGATCAAAATGACCATGTGTCAGTAAAATAGCTTCAAGTTCTAATCCTTTCGTTTTTAGGTGTCTAATAATCGTTTGCGCATTCGCAGCCGGATCAATGACGACGGCTTTATTGCCATTTGAGACAAGGTAACAGGCTGTTTGAACAGGCCCTAAAATAAGTGGGAAAACTTTCATTTTTAACACCTCATTGACGACGGAAGCACCCTAATAAATAGGGTGCTTAATCCGAAGTGATTATAATGTTTTTGCTAAATAAGCTGATCCGACGATTCCAGCGTCATTTCCAAGTTCAGCTAATACAAATTCTGTTTCACGAACCGCACTGAATGCGAAGGCTTGGTAATGTTTTTTAATCGTTTCAATTAAGATATCTCCTGCTTTTGAAACTCCACCACCAATAATGATTTTTTCAGGATCCGTTGTTGCTGCTAAGTTAGCCGCTGTTAATCCAATGTAGCGTCCTAATTGATCTACCATTTTGATTCCAACTACATCTCCTGCTTTAGCTGCATCGAAAACGTCTTTTGCCTCGATTTTTTCTAAATCGCGTAACGTTGATGCCTCTTCAGTTGCTGCTAAATATTTTTCTGTTTCACGAACAATTCCAGTTGCTGAAGCAACCGTTTCTAAACATCCTTTTTTTCCACAGTTACATTGATTTCCATCTTCTAAAACAACTGCGATATGTCCAATTTCTCCACCAGCACCGTGAACACCTGCAATCACTTTACCGTCGATGATGACACCACCACCCACTCCTGTTCCTAATGTGAACATGATAGCATCTTTAGCACCTGCTGCTGCTCCTAACCATAATTCTCCTAAAGCCGCAACGTTTGCATCATTTCCAACAGCCACCGGTAAGTTAACTAACGATTCTAACTCTTCTTTAACATTTTTTGTCGACCAACCTAAGTTAACAGCGACTACTACAATTCCTTCATTATTAACAGGACCAGGTACTCCCACCCCTACTCCTTCAACTTCATCTTTGTTAATTCCTTTTTCAGCGCATTTAGCGTCAATTGTTTTAGCAATATCTGAAAGAATATTTTCACCATTATTATCTTTGTTCGTTACAATTTCCCATGCTTCTAATAATTCACCTTTAGAAGAGAATAATCCACACTTGACTGTTGTCCCCCCAACATCAATTCCGAATACGTATTTTTTCATCTCTTTTGTCCTCCTTCTAAGTTTGAATGATCTTACGTTCATTTATGAATATGATTCAATATCTGTCGAATCGAGATTTAATATTTTCGAATAATATTTTAACATAACTCTTCTCAAATATAAAGATGAAACCCTTCCATCCTCAAAAGCTAACCCGTTACATATCATTAAAAAAAACACACTACTTCATAAAAGTAGTGTGTTTAAGGTAACGTTAAATTAACGTACAGAGTCTAACGTTTCTTTTAAAACAGCCACTGATTTAGCTAATTTATCGCGTTCAGATCCTGTGATATTTAATTCAAATACTTCACGTACTCCGTTACGGTTAATGATAGCAGGAACCCCTACGAATACATCATTTTGTCCATATTGTCCATTTAAGTAAACAGATACTGATAATGAACTGTTTTCATCACTTAAAATAGCTTTAACAATACGAGTTAATGCCATACCGATTCCGTAGTAAGTTGCTTTTTTACGATCGATGATGTGGTAAGCTGCGTCACGTACATTAACGTAGATTTGTTCTAAATCTTCAAATTTATATTGTGGGTTATCATTGATGATATCTAATAATGGCATTACCCCAACTGTTGTATGAGACCATAATGGGAACTCAGTATCTCCGTGTTCTCCAACAATATATCCGTGAACGTTACGTGGGTCAACATTTAAGTATTTACCGATTTCATAACGTAAACGAGCTGTATCTAAAGTTGTTCCTGATCCGATTACACGGTGGCGTGGTAATCCTGATTCTTGCCAAGCTACATAAGTTAAAACGTCAACTGGGTTACTTGCAATGACTAAGATTCCGTTGAATCCTGATTTCATGATGTCACGAACAATTCCACGCATAATACGTGCATTTTTCTCAACTAAATCTAAACGTGTTTCACCTGGTTGTTGTGCAGCTCCCGCTGTGATTACAACGATATCAGCTGTACGGCAATCTTCATATGTTCCTGCCCAAATATCCATTTTATGTGGTGCGAAAGGTAACCCGTGGCTTAAGTCCATTGCTTCCCCTTCAGCTTTGTCTTTGTTTACATCGATTAAGACGAATTCTTCTAATCCACCTTGGTTTAACATTGAATAAGCAAAGCTCATTCCTACAAATCCTGTTCCTACTAAGACAACACGTCTTACTCCAGTTTTCATGGCTGTCACCTCTATTTATGTTATTTGAGTGCATCATTTATTTTTATGACTTGAAATCACCTTATTTGAAAATTCAAGATGTAACCGATGCCTCATTTAATTCCATTATATCCTATAATTCATTTATTCACAAACATTATGACCTCTTTTTTTCATTAAAACGTTTTCGTCTTATTTCGATACGTTTTTTGACATTTTGACATTTTTCATTTTCTTCTAAAACATATTTCGTTTAAAAGTGATTCATCGACTTCTTAAAGATTATAACCTTTTAAATTTGAAACCATTTTCTTTTACATGGAACGAAATTCAGCATACTGCTCATTTTATATCGATATCTTATTAAGCCTTCTGTTTTAGAATGAATCTCATACGAAGAAGTTTAACCTCTCTATTGAATCATTCTCTTTTTATTATGCTTCAATTTTCTCCATAACATTCTCGTTCATCTCAAATAAAGCCTTTTTCTAAAAATGAGCAAAAAAAAATCCTGTATAAACAGGATTTTGAAAAAGGAATAGCTCCTTATTTTTTCTCGCGATGAGCAGTTGCTTTTTTACAACGTGGGCAATATTTATTCATCTCAAGACGTTCTGGGTTATTACGTTTATTTTTTTTAGAAATGTAGTTTTCTTCACCGCAAACTGTACATTTTAATGTAAGATTTACTCGCACTAAAATCCCTCCAATCTAATAACAACTTCTACATTATAGCATGCACCACGAAAAAACACAAAGTATTTTTTAGTTTTTTCACACTATAAGGCGAATTATGTTTTTTTTACTCGTGTGTAAAAATTATAACAAATGCTTGTAGATGACTCAAGCATTATTTTTCTGTAATTTTTACTAAAATGCACTTAATTCCAAAATAAAAAAAGAGCATCTATGCTCTCTTTTCATTTTTAACCATTTTTCATGATTTATTCATCTAAAACGGTATTTTCTAGTTCTGATATTCAATCTTCTGAAATATTTGGTGTGCTAGGCTGATCTTGCGTTGGTGTTTCCTCTACTTGATCAGTTTCAGCTCCTCCTTCTGTTTCTCCAACTGGAATTGAGTCTTGATTTTGCGGTGTCGGAGTTGTTTGAATCCGTTGCTTATTTAAGTCAAAATAAGCCTTTAATGCTTCATATCCAATGTTAAGTGACGCTGCATCCGATTGAGTCGGTAATTCTGCCTGTGGAATGACCACTGCAATCGCTACTTCCGGATTGTCAGCAGGTGCATAGGCAATTAAGGTACGATTGTAGACCTCAATAAAATCGCCATTTTCATCTTTTACATAACGCCCTGTTTCAGTATCGCGAAGATATTCCTGAGCTGTCCCGGTTTTTCCGGCTGGATTAAAGTCTGCTTTATAAAAGACCGAGTAACCTGTCCCGCCTGATTCTTGTAAGGCGCGTTTAAATCCTTCATGAACACGATCGTAATATTTTTGATCCATTTGAACGATATTTAATAGTTTCGGTTCAAACGACTTCACCAATTGCTTTCCATCTACTTCCTCATTTGAAGGTAAATACACATCTTTGACAATTTGAGGTGCATAACGACGGCCACTTGTCGCAATAGTTGAGACATATTGTGCTAATTGCATCGTCGTATAAATATCCGCCTGTCCAATTGAAAAGTCAAGCAATTTCCCTGATGTCTTATTCGTTTCAATTAACCCAATTGATTCATTTGGCAAATCAATTCCTGTACTGACTCCAAGACCAAATTGATTAAAGAACTCGCGATACTGATCAAAAGCACTAACGTCTAACACTAATGGTCCTCCTGGGACGTAAGTTCCACCTCCAAGACGAATTGTTTGTAACATGAAATAAACGTTACTTGAGAACTTTAAGGCGTCTGAATCATTAATATAGCCGAGTGTTTTCCATGACTTTTTAATCAATCCACCTTTAAATGATAATGGACCGTCTGTAATATATTGATTGATATCCGTTACTCCGTAATGATAACCTGCTAATAAACTTGCCCCTTTGACAACTGATCCCATTGTAAAGGCATTTTGAATAGTTCCAAGAGAATTATCATATATCTCATATTGTTTTGTTTCTTCGTTATATTCAATGACTTTTCCCGTCATCGATAAAACTTCACCTGTATTTGGATTTAACATGACCACATATGCTTCACGTAAATACTGTGTGGCAACCGGGCGATTCGTTTTAGCCGCTATCAACTCATCTTCAACAATTTTATTGAGCGCTGCTTGAAGCTCGGCATCAAGTGATAAAACTAGCTCATAACCACGTTGTCCCTCATAAATTTCTTGATAGTTTGAAACCTCATTCTCATTTTTGAGTACATATTGAGATTTGCTTCCACGTAATAAAGCTTCGTAATAAAGCTCTAATTGTGAGAGCCCAACGCGGTCATTTGATTGATAATCATGCGCTTTATAATAGCCTGACAAATTGGCTGGTAACCCTTGCTCATACGATGAAACACGTCCATAAATTGGACTTATTCCCGCGACACTTGGATAAGTGCGATCCCAATCGACATCTGTATTCACACCTGGTAGTGATTCTAGATGCTCACTTACAATGGCAATTTCATCTTGAGTGGCTCCTTTTTTAATGATATTAGACGTTAAATTCGTCCCCTTATTCATATTAATATAAATGGCTTGCGTCTCTTTATCATGATCACTTAACTTTTCAAGCATCTCATCTGTAATACGACTTAATTGTAGTTGATAAATTTCATTATCATCTAACTCTTTGATTTCTTTAGCAGTCACTAATTCATTCGCTTCCTCTTTGAAAACCTCAAGATATAAGTCTTTTAAATCACGAGAGGTTAGTTTTGAGAAATCAACCTCGATTAAATTCGCTAATTGACTCGCAATGTCTTTCATTTGTGACTTAGAAACATCTGAGTAAAGTTGATACGTAATGGTATTAACGGCCTCATTATCCACTAAAACATCAAAGTTACGATCATAAATAACCCCACGTGGGACATTTTTTTGGAGCTCAACCGTCGTCGAGCGTTCAATATAATTCGTGTAATCCGGTGAATACGTAACTTGAATTGAATATAGTCGAAAACAAATCACTAAAAACAAAACAATACTGACAATCTTTAAAATATGTATTCGAAAAACTAATGACTTGATTAGCTTTAAAATCTTATCTACCATATGACGCACCTTTCTAAACTCCAAATCTAAACTTCCTCATTATTATATCACACTCACAAAAAGCCATTTGCATTTTTTATGTAAAAATAAAACTAATTTTGACTTTATCTGCGTATAATAAAAAACTGCCTCTAAGTGTGGCAGTTTCCTAATTTTCCTTACTTTTTCAATGCTTCTTCATAGCGTCTTTCCACTTCATCCCAGTTAATAACGTTCCATATGGCTTCCACAAATTCAGCTCGGCGATTTTGATATTTTAAATAATACGCATGTTCCCATACATCAATCAGTAAAAGAGGCGTTTTTCCGATACTCAAAGGTGAGTTTTGATTTAATGTATTCATCACCTCTAACTCTTTGTTTTCAGTTAAAACAAGCCATCCCCATCCTGATCCAAATTGACTGATAGCTGCCTGTGAAATTAATTTTTTCATCTTATCGCAACTACCAAACGTCTGTTTTACGTGTTTAGCTAATTTTCCAAATGGTTCACCCCCACCATTTGGTGAAAGAACGCTCCAATACATGTTATGATTTGCGTATCCGCCACCTTGATTAATCACGCCTTGACGAATATCAGCTGGAATTGCCTCAACATCACTTAGAATTTCTTCAATTGTTTTTCCATCAAAAAATTCTTCATGTCCTTTAACTAAGGCATTTAAATTATTCGTATACGTTTGATGATGTTTCGTGTAATGAATTTCCATCGTTTGTGCATCTAAATAAGGTTCTAGTGCATTATAAGAATAAGGCAATGGTGGTAACATAAAATCAGCCATCAAAAATCAACTCCCCTAAATTTAAGTATTATGGTTTGAAAGACTTCAGAATTATTATATAATGATTGATGGATAGCGTTAGTTTTTCGATAATTTATCCAAAAAAGAGATAAAATGTGGGGTGAGCCCGATGTCTTTAATAACACATCGTCAAAATACAAAAAAAGTTCAAGTAGGTAATCTCTTTATCGGTGGTGCAAATGAAGTCATTATTCAAAGTATGACCACCACTAAAACGCACGATATTGAAGCAACGGTTGAACAAATCAACCGATTAGCTGCCGCAGGATGTCAACTCGTCCGCGTCGCTTGTTTAGATGAAGAAGATGCAAAAGCAGTCAAAGCGATTAAAGAACGTATTAGCATTCCTTTAGTTGTTGATATTCATTTTGACTATCGCTTGGCGTTAATCGCAATTGAAGGTGGCGTTGATAAAATTCGCATCAATCCAGGTAATATTGGAAATGAAGACCGTGTGCGCCAAATTGTTGAAGCAGCTAAAGCGAAAAAAGTTGCGATTCGTATCGGTGTGAATGCCGGTTCATTAGAAAAAGAAATCTTAAAAAAATATGGGAAACCAACGGCGGAAGGAATGGTTGAAAGTGCCAAATTCCACGTTGAAATTTTAGAAAAACTAGGGTTTGAAGATATTATTATTTCACTTAAAGCCTCAGATACTGACTTAGCGATTGAAGCTTATGAGTTAGCCGCTAAAACATTCCCATATCCATTGCATTTAGGAATCACAGAAGCCGGAACGGTCTTCTCTGGAACCATTAAAAGTGCTATTGGACTTGGAATTTTATTAAATCAAGGGATTGGAAATACGATGCGTGTGTCATTAAGTGCAGATCCGGTGGAAGAAATTAAAGTCGCACGCGAAATTTTAAAGAATTTCGGCTTAATTAAAAATATGGCAACCTTAATTTCTTGCCCAACATGTGGTCGTATCCAATATAATTTAATTCCCCTTGCACAACGCGTTGAAGATTATTTAACAACGGTTCCTCATGATATCAAAGTTGCTGTCATGGGATGCGCGGTAAACGGGCCTGGTGAAGCTAAAAATGCTGATATTGGAATTGCAGGTGGACGCGGTGAAGGACTTCTTATCAAAAATGGAGAAATCGTTCGTAAAGTTCCGGAAGCTGAAATGTTTGATACCTTAGTTGAAGAAATTCAAATTTTAATTAAAGAACGCGAAAGCTTAGCTTAAAAATGAAAGGTGATATCTCTTGATATCACCTTTTTATTAATGGGAGAATTGGACAACAAGAAAGATACGCTCTCCTGCCTTGCTAAAAAAGAAACGTTTCGCTTTTTTGCTTACCTCCCCATATCAACACGCAGATTATTTCAGCGTTTTTTTATTAGGCTTGATGAATGAACGTTTCAAGTTCAACTTGTTTACTAATGATATCAGATTCAACCTTATTCTTCATCGACGATAGTTGCGATAAAACTTGGCTCACCTGTCTTTTAACTGAAGAAATGTCATCATAGGAAGCATTAATTTTGGATTGAACTAAAAAGCCCATCAAGAATCCATTAAAAAAGAAATCAGCAACCTTCGTAAAGCCGTCCATCTCAATTTGAAAATTCGTCTTCAATTTAACCTCTGTGAGCTCTCTTTTGAAGCGATTCATTAAGGACTGAGTTTTGCTAGCATTATCTCGCGCTTGATGAAGAGATGAATGTTTGGCAATATCAGCAACCACCCCGCCGCCAACCATGTCAAATACACCAAAACTCTTAGCACTCTTCTAACTGACGCTTTGCCTGAGCATATCTTAATTTTGCTTCTAAAACCTCATTTTCTTCTTTTTTAATTTTTGCTTGATAATTTCCAAGCAATTGATAAAACGTCTTGATAACCTTGTGATGTGTCAAATTTTCAACGTCTAATTGCTCAGCTCTTAATTTTGATTCTAACTCACGCATTTGACCTTCTAATTCCCGTTGACGCTGCTTTAATCATTTTAAACAATCTTCATTTCGTTGATAAGTCGCGACTTGTTCTTGTAATTGATGTCATTCCCTATTGATTCGTGTAAACATTTAACTCCTCCCCCTAAAGCCATTTATATTAAATTCATTATATCCAAAGCGTCTCTCTATTAATATATAATTTCTCTATTTAAAACCCTTTCATCAATGACGTAACCGTTGTCTTAAAAAAAAACGTCATTTTTTAGAACCTTTTGCAATAAACTGCATAGTATAAATGAAAGCTTACATCATTTATACTTAAGGGGGGACGCATGATGTATGATAACATTAAAGCAACCTTAATGAAATTGACCTTCGATGAATTGCAATCTTTGAATCAAAAAAATGATTTGCGCATTGAGGGTTCTGACTTAGAGATTTTCCATCACTTGTTAACCGAACATTGGCAAGAGTTGATGGATGAATCCTCTCTATCTCTGATTGACGATACGCTTAGCAAACATTGCAATCTATATAATCTATCAAAATATCATGAACTCATTACGTCTATCAAACGAAATATCATTTTTAACAAAAGATAATAACAAAAAAGACAGGATAATCCCAATGAGGGTTTCCTGTCTTTTTTGTTATAAACGTCCTAAAATGCGTTCTAAGTTCTTTGGATCAAATTCACCTTTTTTAAACATTTCAATTTCTTGTTTATACGGTGGGACTTTATCTTTCGAACCTTCCATCCCAACATAAGGTGTTTCTAAAATTTTAGGAACTTTCTCAAAATCTTTATGATACATAATATATTTTAACGCATCAAATCCGATTTCACCAAATCCGATGTTTTCATGGCGGTCTTTTTTAGCGCCAGATATATTTTTACTGTCATTGATATGAAAAGCAGCGATTTGTTTTTTTCCAATCAAACGATCAAATGATTCTAAAACGCCAGCGAAGTCATTCACGATATCATAACCTGCATCATGAACGTGGCATGTATCAAAACAAACGCGTAATTTTTCATTATGAACGACATGTTCAAAAATATAGGCTAATTCTTCAAAACTACGTCCAATTTCAGTTCCTTTACCGGCCATTGTCTCAAGTGCAATCGTAATCGCTGTATCTTTTGTTAAGACTTCATTTAATCCTTCAACAATTTTATCAAGTCCCGCTTCCACGCCTGCACCAACATGAGCACCAGGATGTAAAACAATCGTTTTCGCACGCAAGGCAACCGAACGCTCAATCTCTTTAGCTAAAAACTCAACCGCTAATTCAAATGTTTCAGGCTTTACAGTGTTCGCTAAGTTAATAATATAAGGCGCATGAACCACAATATCAGAAATCCCATGTTCATTCATATAGTTCCATCCCGCATCGATATTTAACTCTTCAATTGCTTTACGACGTGTATTTTGAGGAGCACCCGTATAAATCATAAACGTATTCGCTCCATATGAATGAGCTTCCTTAGCAGCTCCAAGTAACATCTCTTTTCCAGCCATCCCAACATGAGATCCGATTTTTAACATCTAGCTCACCTTACTTTCTTTTACGACGCTCTTGACGTTTTACTTTATCCATTTCAAACTTCATTTTCTTTTTATAACCTGGTGTTACTTTTTTCGGTTTACGAACTTTTGCCTTTGCAATTTTATCAATTTCATTTTCTTTCTTTTCACGCTTTTGGCGACTATTACGAGCATTAACCGTTACCAATTCACCGTTTTTTAATTCTTTATAGTTGAATTTAATTCCACGTTCTTCTAACTCTTGTAATAATTCTTCTTCGGCTGAATCATATAATGTAATAGCTACTCCATCATAATTTCCACGCGCTGTACGACCAACACGATGGATATAAAACTCTAAATCCTGAGGAAGTTCATAGTTAATAACATGGCTAACTCCTTCAATATCGATTCCACGTGCTGCAATATCCGTTGCCACGATGTATTGGAAATCTAAATTACGAATACGTTGCATCATTTGACGGCGTTGACGTGGTGTTAAATCCCCATGGATCTGCCCAACTTGTAGCCCTTGTGATGTTAAAGCATTCGAAACTTCTGTGGCATGTTGTTTGGTATTAACGAAGATAATCGCTAAGTATGGATTAATGGTTTTAAGTAAATTTGCCACAATATTAACACGGCTGCGGTGTTTCGTTGGATATAAAATATGATTGATTTTAACCGCTGTTTGTTGACGTGGTTGAATGTGAATATGAGTTGGAACTGTCATATATTTCTTTAAGAACGGCTTTAATGCTTGAGGAATTGTTGCTGAGAAGACCATCATTTGTAAGTCTTTTCCCATTGTACCTGCAATTTGATCGATATCTGTTAAGAATCCTGTTTCAAGTGTCATATCTGCTTCATCAACGACAAACATTTTAGCTGTATGAACTAATAACGCACGTTCATTGATGGCTAAGTCTTTAATACGTCCTGGTGTTCCGATCACGATTTGAGGTTGTACCCCTAATCTTTCAATCGTTTGCTTTTTATCCGTTCCCCCCACATAACGTCCAATTTTAATTGGTGTTTCGCTAAATGACGCTAAATGACTTGCTACAATATAAATTTGTTCAGCAAGTTCGCGTGTTGGGGTTGTAATCACCGCTTGCACTTGTTGCACGTCTTCTTTTAGTGACTCAAAGATTGGAATTAAAAACGCATGTGTTTTTCCACTCCCTGTTTGAGACTGACCAATAATATCTTTACCTTCTAATGCTAATGGGATAACTTGTTCTTGAATTTGAGTTAACTCCTCAAAGTGTAAATCTTCAATCGCTGCCTTTAAGTATGGCTTTATATTTAAATCTTGAAAACGTTCAGACATTAATACCACTCCTTCAATTGTTAGTATGACTAACTTTAATCATTCATAAACCATGATTTCTATCTAAGTTGTAATTCCTTTTTACGCACAAATTCTATCTTACCAAAGTTTGACCACCAAATTCAACCTATATTCTTTATTATTAGGAGATAAACACTAAAATATGATATAATAAGACAAATTATAAAAAGAGGTGACTATCCATGAACGTCATTAAAATTGCTCCACGTGGTTATTGCCAAGGTGTGATCAGTGCTTTAAATATAGTTCAAAGCGCGGCACATGATGAGACACTTCCACGCCCAATCTATGTTTTAGGAATGATTGTTCATAATGAACATATAACAGATGCTATCAATCAACTCGGGGTGATTACCATTGATGATAAGAAAAAAACACGTGCTGAGCTTCTTGATCAAATTGAATCAGGAACCGTTATTTTCACAGCACATGGTATCTCTCCCATCGTTAAACAAAAAGCAATTGACAAAGGACTTTATGTCATTGACGCTAGCTGTAAAGATGTGATTAAAACACATACGTTAATGAAAGAACACATTGACTTAGGGTATGATGTCATTTATATTGGAAAAAATGGTCATCCAGAAACAGAGGGCGCACTTGGTGTTGATGAACATCACATTCATTTAATTTCAAATGCCAACGAACTTGAAAACTTACAAATCTCCAATGATAAAATCATCATTACCAATCAAACGACGATGAGTTTATGGGATGTTTTTTCTCTTTCTGAAAAAATCAAAGAAAAATTCCCAAAAGCGATCTTCATTAAAGAAATTTGTAACGCAACTCAGGTTCGTCAAGAAGCGGTAGCAAATCAAGCAGGTGCAGCCGATTTAACAATTGTCGTAGGGGATCCACACAGTAATAATACGGCCCGTTTATCACAAATTTCAGTTGAACGTGCTAACACACCATCCTATCGAATCGCAGATTTAAGTGATTTAAATTTAGCGTGGTTAAAGGGCGTTGAAACAGTTGCGATTACGGCAGGAGCTTCAACTCCAACTCCAATCACCAAAGAAGTCATTGATTTCTTAGAAGCTTATGATGAATTAGATGCCTCAACGTGGGATACAACCTCACACATTACAAGTGATAAAGTGTTATTTAAACGCAAATAAAGCCAGGATTGTCCTGGCTTTATTTATTTTTCAAAATGTTGATAATCTTTAAGCGATGTCCAATCTCCCCCCCATGTCCAACCATATCGCTTAAAAATCTGATACACACAATCTCCCTGTTTAATCATTCCTTGGATGCATTGATTTCGGTCTACAAAGCTAACCCCATTGCTTGGCAATACAGTGCCTGATTTAATATACGGATTAATCCGTGGGTTTAAATCAATTGCAAGTCCAAGCGCATGCTTTGATAACTTCCCACCATCTGTTATTTCTCTAAAATTAAATCCACTGCTGTTGTTATCCATCATTGATAACTCATCTGAACCACCATAACAGCTCATCACTTTCATTTTTTCAATCGGATATCTCATCCCGTATAACTCTTTAAAAATAGCTAGCACCTCATCCGCTACTTTTTGATTAACAATGATTTCACCTTCATAAATATATCCATCAAAACCAAAATGCAATACCGATAAATAACGTAAATCATCATAACCCAAAACACTTTCATCTAAATAAACCCATTGTTTTACTTCATCACCATATCGTTCTTGTAGTGTCATGATTTTAAATCCTTGCATCTCAATCTCCTCCACTATCTCTTGACCCATAGACATCGACCAATCAACAACACCAAATAACATTTGATAAATCGCTATGAGCCACATGTTTAACCCCTTCTTTCCATCTTTATCATTTTAATCCGTTCAGCTAATAGATATGAATAGTTTTAACCAATCCCTCTTATTTGAAACAAAAAAAGCTGAGAATTTCTTCTCAGCCTTTGACTATGCTTCAAATTGTTTAACTTCTGTTAGGAACTGTTCAGCTTTCATTGAATACATGCTTGCAATCGCCTTGAAATTTAAATGAAGGTCCTCACTTAATCCAATTAAGTCTTTATATAACGCAACATTATGCCATTGTAAGCATTGGAAAGCACGCCATAAATAAAGACGCTTTAACTCCTCGACTTTTGGCTCACGGCCTAAATAAATCGGCAAAAAGGCTAATGCTAACTCGAAATCCTTGTTTCCAACACAAGCCACATCATACATCGGATCATTATTTCCTGCAAACTCCCAATCTAATAAATACGTGTGATCTGCTTCAACCACCATGTTTGAAATTTGGCTATCATTGTGACAAATCACTAATGGAAATTGATCTAAGAAGGAACGATATCCTAAAAATTCTTCTTTTAATTCAAAATATTTCTCAGTATGATACTCACCCTTATCGCTTACCAACTTTTCATAAGCATCTAATCGGTCATAAGGGCGATAATCATTCATCGCTTTTAATCCTGAATCATGAAGTTTATGCAAAACAACTGCCACTTCATCTAAGTAAGGTTGTGCATCTTCTGCTTCACTCAATGGAGTTCCCTCCACAAACTTAGCAATTTTATATCCTTTTTCAACATCGACATAAATCGTCTCATTATTGATTCCTAATGCATCAATAATCGCGATATTTTCTTTTTCTTCTTGGCGGTCAACAAACACTTCTGCATTTTTTCCAGGAATTCTAAACGTATATTTAGCTCCTTCTACTTCAACCACATAAGTGAAGTTTGACATCCCCCCCATTAAACGATGATCAATGATAACATTTGATTCATCTACTCCTAAAGCTTTTGCCGTTACAGATTTGATAATTGATTCCATAAGTGTCACTCCTTCTATCTAAAAAACACAATGTTTAATGATGATCGCGAGAAAACTCATACACTCTCGTAAATGGTTATGTCTTTTTCGTCCTAATTGTAACACAATTATAGATAAATTAGAGCTTTTTTATACGTACAATTTTAAACATGTAAACATTATCATATATCGTATCGATACAATTTAAACTCAAAATTTAGTTAATTAATAGCTAATAATCAAAATCAAATTGATCATCAAACACTTATAACCTCCCTTTTACTGATTAAAAGTTAAGGTGTCTCGCCGATCCCTTCTGGGACTACCTTAAACACCCTATTAATGATTGACCTATTGATCCTGATTCCCCGGAACATTCTCTATTCGAACATTAATCCCATTATTTTACCAAAATAAAAAAATTCTATTAAATAATTTATGCTTATCTAATAGAAAATTCTGTAGTTCCTCTTTTTTAATCCTCAACTCCACGCCACATAAAAAGAGGCAACCATTGGTCGCTCCTTTAAAATTAGACTATTTCTTATCAGATACGTTCAGCTCTCGGCTCACCTACTGATGAAGGATCACTCCACCATACCTGAAGTATCGTTATACTAAAGCGGTAATTTCAGTCACTTAATATCGACTTCTTCTTCTAATATGGTCTTTGCTCACACCTCGACTATCAACTATGAAATCGCCTCGCTTCACTCGGCATATAGTTGCACTAAAGTGGTAAGTTAAGTCACTTAACACCACAAGGAAAAGCCCCATCATTTGAGGATACCCTCTTCGAGGGATGGGCCCCCCCCTAAAATTTTCGAAGCACATAAAAAGAAGCAACCTTTCGATTGCTTCTTTAATCTAGATTATTTCTTATCGTATGGTCTTTGCTCTCGCCTCGACTACCATTTAAGGATAACTCCGCCGAGCACGGAGTATAGTTGCACTAAAGCGGTGAGTTAAGTCACTTAACACCATAAGGAAAAGCCCCATCATTTGAGGATACCCTCTTCGAGGGATGGGGACCCCACAAACAAAAACCAGAGCATTTCTGCTCTGGCTCCAAACCTTTATTAATGGGCCCATTAACAAAGTATTATTCTTCAGTTTTTACTACTTCGCGTCCTTTGTAAGTTCCGCAAGTTCCACATACACGGTGAGATAATTTCATTTCTCCACATTGTGGGCAAGCTACCATACCTGGTACTTCTAATTTGAAGTGAGTACGACGTTTACGTTTTGCAGTTTTAGATGTTCTTCTTTGTGGTACAGCCATTTTGACACCTCCTAATTATCTTGAGTATCATTTAGCAATTTTGATAAAACTGCTAATCGAGGATCTATTTTTTGAACAGGTTCTGATTCGTGCAAATCTTCTTCTGATTCGAATTCGATCCCTTGTTTTTTCATTTCTTCGTAAGCACCTTCTTTTACGACACGTAAAGGTTTCTCTAACATGATATTTTGTAAGATAACCGGTGCTAATTCGACAGTTGTTCCAGTTACTAGGATTTCATCGTCACCTTCTTCATATAGAGCACTATCTAAAACGAAGATCTCAACTGTATCAACGCTAAATGGATATTCTACATCTTCAAGTGTTAATGCACACGGTAATGTCATGCTTCCTTCAATATGAAGGTTGAACACTACTTTTTTACCTTGTAATTGTCCAGTTCCTGTGACTTTAACTTTCGATAGTTTACGAATTTCATCATGATGCTTCACAACATCTGAAAAATCAACTAATTCGTCAATTTCAAAGATTTGTGAACCTTGTTTTATAAGCTGAGCGATAGCCCATTTCATTACAATCACCTCTAATTGCAACAGACTACATTATACATACTTTTTTCTTCATTGTCAACAACTCAAATCAAAAAAAGATGTCGTAGTCTTACTAATCTTAATTTTTTATGTCTAAGCCGACACTTAACCTGAATATAACCATCCATCATATTAATCTCAATGCATCTTTGATATAATAATGAATAGGAAGGTGATACCATGAAGGCCACTGGCTTAATTGTTGAATATAATCCGTTTCATAATGGACATCTGTATCATTTAAAACAGAGTTTAAAACAATCTCAAGGAGATGTATTAATTGTCGTAATGAGCGGGCATTTTACTCAACGTGGCGAACCAGCCGTCATTAACAAATGGGAACGTACAAAAATGGCTTTAGCAAATGGAGCTGATTTAGTGATCGAGCTTCCATATGTCTTTAGTTGCCAGCACGCAGACCTATTTGCTAAAGGGGCTGTTTCTATTTTAACACAAATACATGCGAATGACTTAATTTTTGGTAGCGAAAGCGGAAAAATTGACGATTTAAAAAGATTGGAGTCTATTTCTAAAAGTGAAAACTTTCAAAAAGAGCTTCAAAACTTCATTAAACTTGGGGACAGTGTCCCACTCGCTCATCAAAAAGCGTTAACCTCTTTAAACTTAGATACGACACTCGGAACACTGCCTAATAATACCCTTGGGGTTTACTATATTCGTGCCGTTAACGATTTAAAGAGTAATCTATCCGTCAAAACCATCAAGCGTCTTCATAGTGATTACCATGATGTGTTACCTACTCATCATGAACTCTCGAGTGCTACCTCAATTCGTCATTTAAGAGAAACAGGGCAACCTTATGAAAACTATGTTCCCAAAATAGTGCATCAACTTTTAGAACAAAATTATGAACTAACCAAGACCTATCACACGTGGGAATCTTATTTTCCATTCCTAAAACAGAAAATTTTAACCCTAACGCCTAGGTCTTTAAAAATGATTCATGACGTTGAAGAAGGAATTGAGCATCGTCTATACGCTGCCATGATGGATAGTACAGATTTTGAAGACTTTATGAAAAAAGTTAAAACAAAACGCTATACTAGAACAAGACTTCAACGAATTTGTGCTAACATTTTGACGCATACCACAAAAGAATTGGTACAGGAATTAGACAAAGGAGCGCCTTATATTCGAATTTTAGGCGCTTCATCTAAAGGAAGACAGTATTTAAAACTTCATAAGAAACAAATTAACGTGCCCATTTATAGCAAATTTGATTCAAAGGGACATCCGTTCTTACTTCACGAGCAGGCGGTAACAGCTGCTTATAGTTGTATTTTACCCGAACCTCACTGTACAACTCTCATTCAAGCGGAATTTAAGAATTTCCCGATTTTTTTAAAGAGTTAATCATTAACTTATTTTAGGATTTTGGTGTATAATGAGCACAGAACATTAACAAAGGAGACATCGGTCATGAGTTTAAAAGATCAAATTAAACAAGCATTAGAACAACTAGTTGATCCTAGTACAAATAAATCTCTTGGCGAAACACAAAGTATTCGTCATTTAGCAGTCAACGAAGAGGATTCAATCGTCACATTAATTGTGGCTATCGATACATTAGGCGGATCAGAAGAAAAAACACTAAGCCGTCAAATTGCAAAATTAGTTAAAATTGATTATAAATTCAAAGGAATCAAGTTACAATTTGAGCAACTTCCAAAATCAGAGGAAGAAACACCATTAAATGAAAAGAAAACACAGTACATCGCCATTACATCAGGTAAAGGTGGCGTAGGAAAATCAACGGTTACGGCGAACTTAGCTGTTGCTCTCTCTCGTTTGGGTAAAAAAGTTGGAATTATCGATGCTGACATCTACGGTCCTAGTATTCCTCATATTTTTGAAATGGAGAAAACAGGATTTGAAGTGGATGCCAAAAATCGTATCTACCCACCAAAAGCTCAAAACATTCCACTCATCTCAACAGAGTTCTTCTTAGAAAATGATGAACCTTTAATGTGGCGTGGTCCAATGCTTAATCGTATGTTAAATCATTTCTTTAATGATGTCGTATGGGATAAAGATCTTGACTTTATGTTAATCGATTTACCTCCAGGAACAGGAGACGTCGCAATTGATATTCAAAAATTAATCCCAGAAGCTCACGTAATTGTAGTTTCAACTCCTCACCCAACGGCTTCTCATATCGCTGTTAAATCTGGTTATATGGCGAAATCATTGAAACATAACATCTTAGGGGTTGTTGAAAACATGTCATACTATCCAAATCCAGTTAGCAACACGTTTGATGCCATCTTCGGTTCTGGTGGTGGAGAAAAAGTGGCCACAAAATTAGGGGTTGAATTATTAGCACAACTACCAATTGGTCAACCACAAAACGGACAATCTCAATCTATTTTTGGAATGGATGAAGAAATCGGTCTAGCTTACTTAGGGCTTGCTAATAAAGTAATTAAATCTTTTAAATAATTTCAAAAGAGGGATGATGGTACATCATCCCTCTTTTTTCATCAATTTTATCCATGTTCATAGCAAATTTATCTATACCATAATTCGATAAAGCGCTTTAAAATTAAAACTATCTTGAATATCCAAGGAGAACGCTATGAATTATTATAAAAATGCCTTACAAGTACTTGAAATGAAAATTAATTCCCCAAAACCAATTTCTCATGTTGGGTTAACCCTTCGAGAATCTCGAATCAGGCAACATCAAACGCTCGAATTTGTTTCAGATAAAATTTGTACTCCTGCAACCTTATCCAAAATTGAGTTAGGAATGATTCACCCTTCTCCTAAAATCCTTCAAAATTTACTCAAGCGCCTAACTCTGGATTCAATCCCTGACATAAAAAAAAGTCCCCATCATGACTGGTTGAGTTCATTTCGATTAGTCCTTGATCAAGGTAACCTCCATTATTTAGAATCTATCTATCAAATATCGTCCGAACCGTACCCTTATCAGACGGTATTAAAACAATTCGTGATTAATCTGACTTTATCTCATTTGAATCAGATTCATCTGACCTACGAATACTTATTAAATTTTCAACCTTATATGTCCCTCGAAGAATGTCTCCTCTTCTATCACTTTGTTGGAGTCTACCATTTAAAACTTAAAAACCCAATATTAACCATTAAATATTATCGATTAGCCTTTAAACTTAGTCAGCACTTAAAACTTGAAAATTCACTTCTCTCTTTACACTTAGCCCAATATTATTTCAATTTCAATCATTCCATTCAAGCTATTCATCATCTAAACGATGCTCTCCAAGGCTTTTCAAGTCGATATTTAATGAAATATACCCTTGAATGCGAGTTGCTCTTATGCGAGGATTACATCAAAAATCACGTCTATACGAAGGTTCCTCCCCTCATGTTTAAGCTTTATCATCAACTAAAACTTGATGATCCTTTCCATTACCTTAATCGATTACTAAATTTGATGGGCGACTATTATTTCAAGATAAAAGAATACAATCAAGCCGAAAGATATTATAAAAAAGCGCTATTTTCAGAATCAACTGCACCCTCCTCATTAATGAAATTACTCCATTTATACTATCAGTCAGCTCAATCAACAAAGCAAGTATCTCTGATACAAAAAGTTAAACTAAATAAAGATTTACCTCAAGAAATCATTTATTTGATTAAATACTATGAATTCTTAACTCATGATCCTTATGGTGACTTATTTCGAATTTTTCTACTTAAAGAGGCAATCCCTGTCGCCATCCAATCAGCAGATTTCCATCAATATGAACGTTATGCCACTGCTTTGATTAATCTCTACTTAGAAAAAGGAAAATATAAGATGGCCTTTCAAACACAAGACAAATTATCCAAATACCATGAGTCACTTCTCCTATCCTAATTTTTAATTTTATCTCTCGTGCCAATTACGACAAAAATTACTTTTTCATCATTATATAATTTAACTACATTAATCCCCACCATATAAAACAGTACTATCTTGATGTTTTTCAAATCGGTCTCAATGATTAGATTCCTTTAGTACTAAGATATTCTATCATCGAGGATTTTCCCCATTAGAAGGAAAAAACTAAAGACCTTGTGACTACTTAACCTAGGCACTCATCTAATAAAATGTGGAATCAAATCGTGTGGGGAGCTTCTTGCCCTCAAAGAGGTATCCTCTACTGGTAGGGAATTCAAAAGTTTTTCAATCATAAAAAATACATCTGGATTCATCTTGAGATAGGAGTGTTTGATACGATGAAAGAGTTATTCATACAATACTGTTATTCACAAGAACAATGGGGATTATTCGATCCTGACGTTGATGACTTTATCTTTTATGCTAATTCAATTACAGGCGTTACCACGTATGCCTATGAACTAGCTCCATTAATTAAACCATGTCAAATAAAATTTATCCCACAGTATCTACTCACTAGTTTCACTATTTTTGCAACTTATTAGAACCAAAATAAAAAGGTAGCTTTCGCTACCTTTTTATTTATTGTCAGTCACTTCTTTTTTAGCTTCAAGCGCTGCTTGACTGACAGCATCTACCATATCAGTCGCCACTTCTTTTGTTGTATCCGCCACATTTGAAGCAGCTACTTTTGCTTTATCTTTTGCATCAATGGCTACTTCTTTTACTGTTTCAACAACATTTGATGCAGCTTCTGTTGCCTTTTCTTTTACATCTTTCGCACCGTCTTTAACAGCATCAATCACAATGGTAAAATCATCTTCTAAATCATCACCGAATGATTTGACCTCGTCTTTCACTGTATCTTTTGCTTCTTCAACACGAACAAGCATATCATTTAGCTTTTCTTTGACATCATTCACTTTGCTTTCTAACTCTGCTTTTGAGCTTTCCCAATCAAAGTTATTGACTAAGTCTTTAATTTCATCTAATTTCGCTGTAAAACTTTGTTTCACATCTTCAATTTCGATATCTTTAATTTTATTTTGGATCTCGTCTACTTTGTTTAATAACTCTTTTTGCATTTCTTTACCTGATTTTGGTGTTAATAAAGCCACAGCCGCTGCACCCATTAAGGCACCTAATACAAATACATTTCTTTTTTTCATTTAGATACACCTTCCATTCTTTTTTAAATAAGATAACAAATTATAGTTTATGTATTATCGTTTCATTTTATTTACGAATGAAACAGCTTTAAAGACACCTTGTCCATTTGCGACCGCTTGTGTCACATAGTTTTCGACAACTTTTGTTTTTTCTTGTACATCTTCAACGATTTTAGAACTTTCATTCACTAACGTCGTAGATTCATTCAATAAACGAATTAAAGATTTTAGTGTAAAAACAAGATAAACGGTTAAAACAATTAAACATGTCATAATAACTAAAATTAATAAGTCTGATAACGTGATCGTAAATGTCATAAATTCCCTATCCTTTCAACTCTCCTAGGACCTTAACGTTTAACTCTCCAAGGTAATTTTGTATAAGCATCCTCATACTTCTTAATATCTCCAGCTCCCATAAACACCACAACTGAGTCTTGATGTTGTTGTAATTGTTCAACTGTTTCCTTTTCAATTAAGTTGGCATGATGACATTTGTCAATTAATGTTTGGATACTTACACTCCCACTACTTTCTCGAGCTGACCCAAAAATATCAGTTAAATAAATGTGATCAGCTAAATTTAAACTTTGTGCAAACTCATCAATAAAGGCAGCGGTACGTGTAAAAGTATGAGGTTGGAATACTGCAACTAAATCACGGTCTGGGAATTTCTGGCGAACTGCTTTTAACGTTGCAGCAATTTCCGTTGGATGATGAGCATAATCATCAATAATAATTTGTGTATGGTGTTTCTTTTGGGCAAAACGTCGTTTAACACCTTCAAATAATCTTAGATCTTTATCAATGATTGAAGCTTCTAATCCTTCTAAATAACAAACAGTAATCACCGCTAAACTATTTAATACCATGTGATCTCCGAAAAATAGCGTGTTAAAGGTATGATAAAATTCACCATTAATAAACACATCAAAAGCTGTTCCCTCAGCCGTTTTTAAAATATTTTTAGCGACTACATTATTATGTGACTCTAGTCCATAAGTCATCATATTCGTTGAAGTTTGTAGTTTTTTAACTTCCGGATCATCACCACATGCAATGACCATTTTTTTGGTTTGATTTGAAAAAACATTGAAGGCATCTAAAACGTCATCAATATCTGTAAAGTAATCAGGATGATCATGTTCAATATTCGTAATAATAGCATAATCAGGTCGATATGCTAAAAAGTGTCGTTGATATTCGCAGGCTTCAAAAACAAAGAAACGACTATTTTCTACACCTTTTCCTGTTCCATCTCCAATTAAATATGAAGTTGGATAATTTAAGCGTAATACATGTGCTAATAACCCAGTTGTTGTTGTTTTTCCATGAGTTCCCGCAATCGCAATCGATGTAAAATTAGAGGCTAAATCTCCTAAAAAATCATGATAACGAACACATTTAGCACCTGCTTGTTTCGCCTGAATCACTTCCACATGGTCATCTTTAAACGCATTCCCAATAATCACAACCATATCTGGTTCAATCTTTGATTTTCCGAATGGATATAGGGTGATTCCCTTTGCTTCTAATCCAATTTGAGTAAATAGTTTTTCCTCAATATCTGATCCTTGAACATAGTTCCCCATGTCATATAAAATATGTGCTAACGCACTCATTCCTGAACCTTTTATCCCAATGAGATGATATCTTTGACTCATAATGAATCGTCTCCTATCTCGCTTTAACGATTATTTCTTTTATATTATATCACTTCTATATTATTTGGAAACCGCCTTTTAGTCAAATGTCTGACCTAAAGGCGGTTCAAAAATAAGGGTATTTAATGTTTAAATCCGTGTCTCATCCATCATTGATTCGAACTCTTCACGAGAAATCAAAATCTCACGTTGTTTATTTGATGAATTAGGTTCTCCAATCCATCCATTTAAGACAAGGGTATCAATGATTCGAGCTGCACGATTATAGCCTATCGCCATACGGGTTTGTAAGGAAGACACTGTTGCATATCCTTTTTCGAAGAAAAATCTCATAGCATCTTTTAACATGGGATCACAATCTGTCTTAATCCCATTACTCCCTTTTTCAAACACTTCATCTTCAATTAAATATTGAGGTTTCCCTTGATTTTTCACAAACTCAACAACAGCATCAATTTCTTCATCTGATACATAAGCTCCTTGAACACGTTTTGCCTTTGATCCACTCTCTAAAAGAAGCATATCTCCGCGACCAAGTAAATTTTGAGCTCCCATGTCATCTAATATGACACGAGAGTCATTTCCTTGGGCTACAGCAAATGCAATACGACAAGGAATATTTGATTTAATCGTTCCTGTAATGACATCGACCGTTGGACGTTGAGTTGCCACTATTAAATGAATTCCAGCTGCACGAGCTTTTTGCGTAATACGCATGATATAATCTTCAACCTCTTGTGCAGATACCATCATTAAATCAGCTAACTCATCAATAACAATCACAATATATGGAAGCTTTGGATAGGTCATTTCAAATTCATGACGTCGATTATTAAAGGACTTAATGTCTCGTACTCCATTACTTGCAAATAATTCGTAACGACGTTCCATTTCATCAACCGCCCACTTTAATCCCATCGCTGCCTTTTGGGCATCAACAATCACCGGTGTCACTAAATGTGGAATTTGATTATATGGAGCTAACTCTACACGTTTAGGATCAATTAACATAATGCGGACATCTTCAGGGCTTGCTTTCATTAAGATACTAATGAGTAAGGTGTTAATGCAAACACTTTTTCCTGATCCCGTTTGCCCTGCAATTAATCCATGAGGCATTGTTAAGATATCAACATAAGTGGGTTCCCCTGCAATATCTTGTCCCAATCCGATACAAAGCGGGCTTTCATGTAGCATGAACTCTGGAGTCGATAAAATCTCTTTCAATCGTACCATTTTTCGTTTACGATTTGGAATTTCAACCCCTATAATATTTTTTCCTGGAATAGGTTCAATTCGAAGTTCTTCCACCGATAAACTTAGTTTTAAATCATTATATAGACTTGATATTTTGCTAATTTTAGTTCCTGCCTCTGGTTGAATTTCAATCTGAGTCACGGTTGGTCCTTGTGTAAAATCACCTGTTAGACGAACTTTAACACCAAAATCATTAAAGGTTTGTTCTAAAATATCCATTTTACTTAAAATCCAATCGTCATCTGAGACTAGCTCATCATCTGCATCACTTAATAATGATGCATTAGGTGTTTCATAATAAGTGACCGTTTGTTCATCATCTTCAATCAGTACACTATCTAGGACTTCATCACAGAAGTTCTCATCTTCAAAAGAGTCAATGTCATCTGTCGTCTCTTCTAAGTCATGCAATGGAGTTTCAACTAAAACGACCTCTTCCGCATCACTCGGCATTTGAGAGGGTGTTATGATAATTCCCGCTTCTGTTTGTTTAATTAATGACGTCTTTACTTCAATCTCTTCTTGTTGATGATTAGTTAGATTCTTAATCACCTCAAGCGATGATTCTTGATCTGATGTCTGTGTTGTTGGCGATGAAAGTTGTAAATCATTTTTTGTTTCATCTGCTTCCAACGTATTAGAGTTTGACTTAACTGTATCACAGGGACAAACAAATAATTCATCCTCCGGATTCGTTAAGACATCTAAAACCTCTTCTTCTAACTTTTCAATTGAACTTAAGTTGTTTGTAAGTTCGGCAGTTCCCATTTCTTGATTTTCGTACTGTTGTAAATCATAGTCTAAATCACCTTGATTCGAAAAGGCATTCATTGCATCTTCAACTGTTTCAACAACAGATGATGTTGAAAACTGATATTGTCCATATGCTAACTGAACATACTTCGGCCTTTTTTCCCGACGTCCTGTTATAGGTGAAACAAATTCAACGGGTTTAAATCTTGATGATTTGGGTGAAGAGGTTATTTTAGTTCTTTCTGCTTTTTGTTTCGTAACAGGCAGTTCGATTTCATCTTGCTTCATTACCTGTTTATGACTCGACGATGTTCTCACTATAGTCGATGATGTTCTTATTTCTTTGTTTTCTAATTTTGGTTTTGATGGTGCCTTTTTAGGTACTAAATCTAGTTCATCGCCAAAACCAATTTTTTCAATATCAAAGATTGTACGTTTTTTCATATCTTCACACCCTAAATTACCCAATTGTTTACTCTTAATTATACATGAAAAACCCTGTATTTCACAAGATTGGAAAAAAAAATCACCGATGATTTCCTCGGTGATTTTTATATTTTTTGAATTAAACTAAAGATTCGATAAAGTCTTCAATTTGTTGACGAGTTTTGCGATCTTTATTGACAAAGCGTCCTGATTCAACTCCATTATGAAATGCCACAAAACTTGGAATTCCAAAAATATCAAGTTCTACACATAAATCCATTAAATTATCACGATTCACTGTATAGAATTTAAAATCTGAATATTTTTCAACAATTGCTGGCATAAATGGTTTAATCACCATACAGTCTGGACACCAGTTTGCTGTAAATAATACAATGGACTTACCATTTTGAATTAATTCTTTGAATTGTTCAATACTATTAATTTCCGTCACTTGTATTCCCCTCTTCTGTTGCGACTGAATTTTGAGTTGAATCTTGTGTTGTCTCTGTAAATTCGCCTCTTTTTTCAGTGCTAAAATCAAAATCAATAACATGTTCGCTTTCTACAGTCGAAAGTTCCCCATCCGTGACAGGTTCCATATTTGTTTCAACATGGCCCGACTCATCCATACTCATTGCAGGAACCTCTAGGAGAGTTGAACTTTTAGCATCTGCTGCTTCAGATGTCTCAGGAATGACTTGATTAGTCCCTGTCGCTACAGTAGCTGTAGAAGTTTCTGGTTGTGTACTCTTAACAGTTTTCGCGACTACTAACATATTATAAGTCATATAAGGTGTTTCTTCGTAATCCACAAGAGCAGATAATTTAGTGCCATCTACAAACACAGTTAACAGATACTTTTCTTCCATTTTAACTAATTGAACAAATCCATTTTGTTCACCATTGCTAAAGTTTTTATAAAAGACTTCTTGACCTGCGGATTTATTTTCATCACGAAGCAAATAGTAAGTATCCATGTCTTGACCAATAATATTATACTGATTATTATAGTGCATTATAATCTCATTGTCTTTATATTTAATAATATCATTGACACCAAGTGAATATAAATACTTAAATTGGCGTGGTGTATGATAAGTAATGCTATCATTTTTAGTATTAGATTCCATCACTGAATAATGAAAAGCAGAGTCAATACTCTCTTGCATTTTTGTCTCAAAATTAGCTTCAGTAATCATCGGACGTGACATCAACAATAACCCCACACTTAATCCTGTAATGACTACGCCACTAAAAATGGTCGTGAAACGATTTAACATACGTAAATCATGAGGTTTTATTTGCGTCTGTAAAGGTGTTGTATATGATAGAGAATCGACTTTCGATTCTGAAATTTTCGTTTTAAATCGATCAATTTTTAATCTGTTTTTTAGATTCAGAGCTTGTAATTTTCGTTTCGAAGAGTTGGTAAACTCATTTAGTTGTTGCTTAATTTGGTTTGATGTCGTGTTAGATTGATGCTTGGAATTAGATTTAACATCTTTATTTTGTTTCGACAAAAAATCGCCCCCTTTTAGCATAATACAACTTTATTATACCATAGAGAGCGATTCAATCACAAATTATAATTTTTTACATTCTTGAAGATATAAATATTGTCCCCATAAAAGTCGAATAATATGCACAAAATTTTCTTTACGACCATAAAAATCAGCCGTTAAAATTCCAATAGCCCCTTCGTTAGAACGAACATCGACACGATTTGAATATGCATCAATCACTTCACTAAGTTCTTTTCCTTCTTTCAATGGAGTTACCAATTCTATCGGTAAAGGTAAACGTGTTCCTCCAGCATAAAACACTTGTTGGTCAGACGTTTTTAAAACACCCCAATTTACCAAATAATAAATGCCATTAAGTTCCTCAACACCTGCTTCAAGTCCAATCCCAATATCACCATGAAGACAGGCTAAAGAAGCACGATTAAAAGCTCCTTCCACCGTTTCCTGATCACTAAACGGTTGATTTGACACACCACTTTCTGTTTCTTCACCTATGATTTCATGGCCAAATGGTTCTAAAACTTCTTTAGCGGCATTCACTTTTACTTTATTTGTTGATCCCACAATAATTTTCACAACATAATCCTCTTACTTTTCTTGAGCAAAAACAGCTTCTAAACGGTAAATTGGCTGACCTTTAGCACTAAATTTTTGTTCATATTCTGTCATCACATTCCACTCTAAATCTTCACGCTTATGTAAATCAAGCGCCACATCTTGTAAAATCATCCCGTATTGACTTAAGCTCGCTAACGAGTACTCGAATAATAGACGGTTATCTGTTTTAAATCGGATTGCCCCGTCTTCTTTCATAATCGTTTGATATAATTTTAAGAAGTTTTCATGAGTTAAACGACGTTTTGCATGACGTGGTTTTGGCCATGGATCTGAGAAGTTTAAGTAAACGCCTGCTACTTCATTTTCTTCAAAAATTTCTGTTAACTCATCTGCGTCAATTTTTAATAATTTCAAGTTTGGTAACTCTCCTGCTTCTATCACTTTTTCAAGTGCACGAACCATAACTGAATCAAACTTTTCAATTCCAATGAAGTTTAGATGAGGATTTTTTTGCGCCATTCCAATCACAAATTGTCCTTTTCCCATTCCAACTTCAATATAAAGAGGTTGCTCTTTTTCAAAAACGGATTGCCAATTCCCTTTTAATTCTTTTTCATTTTGAACCACGATATTTGGATGTGCTGCAATTGTTTCTGCTGCTCCCTTAACTTTTCGTAAACGCATATTATCACCGTTGCCTTTCTCATATCTCTAAATAGTTCCTACTATTTTTTACCTTTTTCATCAAAAATCGATATTTTCATTTTAGTTCGAGTCATATTGTATCACAACTTGCCTTAATTGTGAATGTTCCCTACCTAGCATTAAAAAAAGTGGATGACACATCCACTTTTATTTTTCGTTTAATTTAAATGGCAACTCTTCCATGACGAGTGTTCCAAACGGACGATTAGGTCCATAAGTAGAATGAAAATCTGATCCCGTCGTTATAATCAACTGATATCGATTCACTAATTCATCGATACGTTGATAATCTAACGCTTGATGATCGGGATGATATTTTTCAATCCCATCCAATCCAACTTCTACTAAATCTGGAATCATATCATACGACTTTGATTGTCCAGGATGTGCAATAACAGCAATTCCACCATCTGCTTTAATTGCTTTCACTGCATCACGCCCATCTACATACGTAATCACACGATCACAAAGTCCACCTTTTTTAAATAACGGTTTTAACTCATCACGTGTGTAACCTTTCTCTATTAGGACATCAAAAATATGTTGCTTATAAAAGGCAGTACTAGCTTTGGCCTTCTTTGCAACTTCTTCCATCGTTAAGTCATATCCCGCTTCAATCAACTGTTGAACTTGCCATTTCGTATTTTCATCTCGAAGACGATTCGTTTCATCTACTAATGCCTTAATATGAGGCGCCTCTAAATCAAAATTATAGCCTAAAATATGTGCTTTCACGTGTCTATTAAAATCATAAGCACTAATTTCAATCCCTGGAATGACCTCAATGCCAATCATTTTTCCTAATGCAATTGCTTCTTTGAGCCCCATAACAGTATCATGATTCGTAATCGCAACATGCGTTAAACCACGCTCTTTCGCTAATAAAAGGGTTGCTTCTGTACTTAAAGAACTATCTGAAATGTTCGTATGAACGTGTAAATCAGCACGCATTATTTCCACCTCTTCAGTTGATTAATTTAATCTTTTCAACAACTATTACTCTTGGTGTGCAAAAGTTAAAAGGGCTAACTCTTCATCTGTCAACTCACGATATTCACCTAGTTCAAGTGATTCATCTAACTCTAACCCACCAATAGCTAATCGTTTTAAATAAATAACTTTCCCGCCAACACTTGCAAACATACGCTTAACTTGATGGAATTTCCCTTCTGTGATACAAATTTCTACTTCAGTCCATTCATCATTTTTTTGCAAAATTTTCACTTTGGCGGGTTTAGTTGAAAACACCTCACCTGTTCCATCTAAAATTTCAACACCTGTTTCTAGTTGGTTTAGTTTTTCATCTGTCAACTCGCCTGTGACATGTGCAACATATCGTTTATAAACATCTTTTTTCGGAGAAATAATTTCATGGGCCAACTTCCCATCATTCGTTAACAACACTAATCCCTCAGTATCACGGTCAAGGCGTCCTGCAGGTGCTACATCAAACATTAAATAATAATCGTCTAACAAATCAATGACTGTGCGATATCTCTGATCACGAGTTGCACTCAAACAATCTTGTGGCTTATTCATCATTAAATAAACAAACTCACGATATTCCACGACTTCATCAAACACCGTCACACACTGTTTTGATAAGTCGACTTTAACTTTTGCATCTTTAACCACGACACCATCAACTTTAACTTCTTTTGATTTTAATAATTTCTTTACTTCAGTACGTGTTCCATATCCTGTATGAGCCAATAATTTATCTAAACGCAATGTTATATCCTCCAACTTTAATAATTAAACGGTTTTTACCCAAATTATCATAACACATTTACTTTTCAAATCATAGTATATAGTACCTGTAGAAAGGAGGGCTTCGCCCATGTTTGGTAAAAATAAAAAAAATGCTCAATCACCTATTGAAGAAATGGAACAATTTTATCTCAATCAATTTTTAAATAGCCCTAAAACACCACCCCAAGGAGTGAATAGAATGCAATTCCCTAATAATTTAGGACCAGGGCTTCCAGGTTCTCAAGGATTTGGAGGAATGGGTAACCAACCTCAATTTAACAATTTCCAACCTAATCAAATGCCCTTTAATACTCAATCTCAAAATATGTTCCCTAGCAGTCAATCCTTTAATAACCAACCTCAAAACATGTTCGCCGGCAATCAATCCTTTAACAATCAACCTCAAAACATGTTTCCCGGCAATCAATCCTTTAACAATCAACCTCAAAACATGTTTCCCGGCAATCAATCCTTTAACAATCAACCTCAAAACATGTTCCCTACCAATCAATCCTTTAACAGCCAACCTCAAAATCCGTTCCTAAATAATCAATCTTTTAATAACCCAACTCAAAATACATTTTCAAGCAACGAATCTCAAATTGATAGAAGTAGCAACTCATTTCCTGGGAAATATAATGAACTCACCTCTCTCATTCAACCCACACTTGACGAATTAGGTCACGAACCATCCACACTAAACTTACGTCCTGCCACTAGTCAACCTCAAGCACCGGTTCAAAACTATAACCAATCTCAACCTCAAGCACCTGCCCAAAACTATAACCAACCTCAACCTCAAGCACCTGCCCAAAACTATAACCAACCTCAACCTCAAACACCTGCCCAAAACTATAACCAACCTCAACCTCAAGCACCTGCCCAAAATTATTATCAATCTCAATCTCAAACACCTATTCAAAGTTACGAACCACTAGACGATTATCGTGATGAAGTTGATGAAATTTATAACCGTGTCGATAATATTAATATTCGTCTTCGTAAAGTAGAAAGTTATCTAGGTTTTAGACCCGATAACACCATTTAAAAAGGCTGTATCCATTAAGATACAGCCTTTTTTTTATTCACGATAGATAGGATTTTCAGTTGAATCACCATACTCTTTCAATAAATTTTGACGGTATAGTTGATTGACTTCTTGCTCTAATGCTGCTTTTTGATCATCGGTTAAAAGTGATCCAATATCTTCAATCATTTCGGATACAATTTTCAAAGCCGCATCATAATCAACAGTAAGGGACGTACTCATCGTTGACTCCTCTTTGGGATTTTCATGATTTTTAAATCCTGACAACCATGTTTTCACATCACTACTAAACTCGCTTAAAGCATTTACGACATGAGATACCCGTTCCTCTTGAGATTGACTCATAGGATGTGATGAAGAGCCACTACCATTCATCATGACATAAAAAGCAACAACAAACCCTAATACAAAAAATAGAATTGCTCTTTTCATCCGATTCACCCTCATCAAGTTGAGAATATATCTACATTATTCCTTATTTTTTCTTAGATATGCGTCTTTTCAATGATTCAAGTGAAAATTTCGTTCCAAATAGATTCGTCAGTAAATCAAAATACCATGCTAAGGCGAAGTACACGCCTGCTCCTATAACACCTGTAATGGCAACATATAAAATCGAAAAAACATATCGTTCTTGATATGGAAGGATTTGATTTAAAATTAACTTCACTAAAGATACAACGATCCCCATCGCAAACACAAACACAAAAATCGCAACTAAGCGACGAGCCAGTGCTGTCAACTTAAATCCTGTCTTACGTTTAATGACATATAAACTACAACCAATACAGAACGTATAAGCCAGCATGGTTGATAAAGTCGCACCGTCTGCATAGAACATCGGGATTAAAATGACATTTCCAACATACTTAATAAGTAATCCCACAACCAAGAAAGCAATTCCATACCATTGCCCACCTATTCCTTGTAAAATGGCAGTGACAATACTATAAAGTGCCATAAATAATCCGAGTAATGATCCAAGTAAGAAAATTTGTCCTCCCATTTCATTATATCCCGGTGTACTTGAGTTAAAGAATAAAATATAAATAGGCTTAGCTAATAAAGACATCCCAACAACAGCTGGAACTGTAATAAAACATGTCAACTGAATCGCAAGCATTAAATTTTTACGAACTTGTTTCATATTTCCAGAGGTTAAATAGTGTGTTAACTCTGGAATTAATGGCTGCCCAAATGCGATAGCAAATGAAACTGGAATCATAATAATTTTATATAAGCTTCCACCATACATTCCAAAGGCTACCTCTACCTTTTCTGTCGGGAAACCACCTTTAAGCATATATTCATTAAATGTTGATTGATCTACCATTTGTAATAAACTAGTTGTTAACCCTAAAATAGCAAATGGGATTGCATATGAGATTAATTCCGTAAACAACTTCGTATAATCTCGCTCTTCATGCGGAACAGACTGTTTTAATAAACGGTTGAACCCTTTTACATTTTTCAGCCAATAATAGTACAGTGTCCCAAAAGCGATAACGCCAGCTAAAAAAGCAGAAAACACGGAAAAAGCAACCGCTTCTTCAGTTGTTCCACCTTTAATATTAATAATAAAGTAAGAACCCGCTAAAATAAAAACAATTCGAACAACCTGTTCTAAAAATTGTGAAACTGAAGTGGGAATCATATTTTGATTTCCTTGAAAGAAACCTCTAAAGATCGCCATTACTGGAATAATTAACAAAGCAAAACTTATCGTTTGAATCACCATCGTGACATCTTCGACCGAATTGGTTAGCTTACTCTCTCCTGCCAAAACATGCTGTGCATAAAACGGAGCTATATTATAAAGCAGTAAGAAACCAACACATCCTAGACCAATCATAAAATAAATACCATACCTAAACATTTTACGAGCTGTATCATACTCACCCGCTGCATTATACTTAGATACGAATTTAGCAATTCCAACAGGAATTCCGAGGGTAGATAAACTTATGAATAAAGAATAAGGTATATAGGCATATTGGTATAACGCCATACCTGATTCTCCAACTAACTGTTGGAATGGAATAACATAAAGGATACCTAAGAATTTAGTCAAAAACATACTAATACTTAAAACCATCGCACCCTTTAAAAAGCGATTCCCCATATCTTCGACCTACTTTCTACATCAAAACTCTTTCGTTTTTTAATGTCATACCTTATTATTTTACTATAACTCCTGAAACTTTCCAAACAAATTTAAAAAGTTACAAAACCTCTTAAAGAAAGGAAACAATAAAATGATTTCTTACCAGAATAATCTTCCACAAATTGATTCCACTGCATTTATCGCACATAATGCCACCCTTATTGGAAAAGTAATCTTGTCAAAAGAATCGAGTGTCTGGTATAACGCCGTCCTGCGCGCTGATTTAAATACCATTTGCGTGGGTGAACAAACAAACCTTCAAGAAGCTGTCTGCATCCATGTCACTAAAGAACACCCAACCCTCATAAAAAATCGTGTTACGATTGGTCACGGTGCTATTTTACATGGCTGTACAATAGAGGATGATGTTTTAATTGGCATGGGAGCTATTATATTAGATGGAGCCATCATTGAAACGGGCGCCATGGTTGGTGCCGGTTGCGTGGTACCACCTAATAAGAAAGTACCAGCTAATCACCTCGCCCTCGGTAACCCAATGAAAATCATTCGTCCTTTAACCGAATCAGAACTCAAGTGCAATATTGAAAATGCCCTCCTATATGTTGAACTTTCTAAAGAATATCAATCCCAAAAGTAAGGGTATAAGTTTTTTAGAATGTGAAATAATATAGCCGAAAGAACTATTTACGAGGTGATTATTATGAACTTTGACTTAAGAAAAGCTGTTATTGCAAACCTTGATGATTCTAATTACGATGAAATTCGTGAAACAATCATGGATGCTATTGAATCTGGAGAAGAAAAAACACTTCCAGGACTTGGAGTTATGTTTGAAATTTTATGGAACGGAAGTAATGATAACGAAAAAGAAAAATTAGTTTCTCGTATCACAGAATGTTTACGTCCAAAAGCAATTTAATTGTATGCTTTCGAATTAAAAAGTAGAGCAACTCTCGCTCTACTTTTTATTATGGCAAAAACCATATCCATTATTTAACAAACTCGTGTTTTTACAAAATTTTATTCCTGATAAAAATAATATCCTTATATATGTCTTTCTTTCTTCATTCCCTCATTATGTTTGGCTCTTCGTTTTTTATATTCTTTTGTAGCTTTTGGTCGAGTTCCATTTTTGAAGAGAATAGACTATTAACCCCAGTAAAGCTGTCTATTAAAATGTTAAAAATCTTTGATGATTTGAATCTATATCGACTTATGGAATCTAAAGATTTCCTTCACTTAATTATACAAATCGATTTTCTCCCTACTTTACCTCCTCTTCATTCTGTGAAAAGGAATCTATTTGGTTTCTTAATCTAAATTCCTTTTCACTCATTTTATTTACAAAAAACGACAAATATTCAACAAAAACTTAACCTTTCCTTAACAAAACGTTTACAATTTTTATGTTTTTCAGAATAACTTAAAGAACAATCTAAATATTTTTCAATAATTAAAAGCAATAATGAAATATTTTACTTTTTATGTATAATATATATTTGTGTTCTACCATTTCCTAAAATTTTCTATTTGATTTTATAGGAAGCCATTGTTAAAATGTCATTTAGGCTATCTATAGCCAAAATTAAATGGAAAATTTATCTTAATTTCACATCTTTTTGAAATTTGTTTCATAAAGATTATTAATTTATGGGGGTTTCAAATGAAAGAATTCATGAAGAAGTATTTTTATAATTTCTATTTTATATGTATCATCTCATCATTTGTTTTAAACTTTTTAATTGAGTCATTTAGTCGCCATTCTGTGGGTGCGGCCTTTCATTATCTAATAGAATCACCTGTTGTATTTGCATACAACTCGGCCATTATCTTATTAACCTTATCGCTCGTTCTTTTAGTACGTCGTAAAATTGCCTTATTCGCTTTAATTTCTATCATTTGGTTAGCGGGTGGAATTACAAACGGGATTGTGTTAAATAATCGTGTGACACCTTTTACGGCAAATGAATTAAAATTAATTTCTTCGACGTTTGATATTTTACAAAAATATTTTACAAAATTCCAAATGGGATTAATCGTTGTTGGAATCGCCCTTGCCGTTATAGGGATTATCGTGACTTTCTTCTTCGCACCTAAATCAAAAGAAAAAGTAAACTACAAAAAGAATTTATCAATCTTTGCCATTGGAATTGCTACGTTTACTTTCATCACAACGAGTGCAATTAAATCAGAAGTTATTGCAACATACTTTGGTAACATTGCCTTTGCTTACTTAGATTATGGGTTCCCATACTGTTTTTCAAATACGTTATTAAATACTGGGATTAAACGCCCACTGACTTATAATGAAGAAAAAGTAAAAGAAATTTTTAACAGTTTAAATGTCGATACAAATGATAACGAATTTGATGACTCAAGTTTAACGGTTAGTACCGATAACAACTTACAGGTTACTCAAAAACAAGCACCAAACATTATCATGTTACAATTAGAATCATTCTTCGATCCAACTTACATGAAAGATCTTGAGTTCTCATCAGATCCAGTTCCTAACTTCAGAAAATTAAAAGAACAATTCTCATCTGGATTCTTAAGTGTTCCGTCTATTGGAGCCGGAACAGCAAACACGGAATTTGAGACCATTTCAGGAATGAACCTTGAATACTTTGGACCTGGAGAGTATCCATACAAAACTATTTTACGTAAAACTACAGCTGAAAGTATCCCTTACGATTTAAAACAAATTGGCTATACCACACATGCCATTCACAATAATAAGGGAACGTTCTATACGCGCCAAAAAGTCTTTAAAATGTTAGGGTTTGATACCTTTACGTCAATTGAATACATGAACATTGAGGAAACAACACCACTTGGTTGGGCAAAAGATAAATACTTAACACAATCCATCGTAGATGCCTTAAATGCCACTGAAAATCAAGATTATATTTATACGATTTCGGTTCAAGGACATGGGGATTATCCTGATACACCTGTTGAGAATCATTCAACCATCACGTTATCTGGTTTAGATGATCCAGCTCGTTTAACGTCATTTGAATACTTTGTCAACGAAATTCATGAAATGGACCAATTCATTGGAGAGTTAATCAATGCCCTATCGATGATTCCTGAAGATACCGTCCTTGTGATGTATGGCGATCACTTACCAACGCTTGATATTACGGATGAAGAGTTATCAAATGGAGACATCTTCCAAACAGAATATGTCATTTGGAACAACTTCAACTTACCAAAAGAAGATGCAGATATCGAGGCCTACCAATTAGGGGCTCACGTTTTAAACCAATTAGACATCCATACAGGAACACTTGTTAACTATCATCAACAATTCCAAGATAGTGAAGACTACCAAGATAATCTAAAGTTATTACAGTATGATATGCTTTATGGAGACCAATACATTTATGATGGTATTAACCCATTTGAACCCACAAAAATGCAAATGGGAGTTAAAGATATTATCATTACAAACGTCTATAATGATGAAGAAGGAAACTTAATTGTTCAAGGTCAAAACTTTACAGACTATAGCCGTGTTCGAATCAATAAAACTGCTTATGATACGACTTATGTTGATCCTGAAACATTAATTGTTCCAAACTATACAATGGATGAATCAGAATCATTCTATATTCAACAAGTAACAGTTACAAACCATGTTTTAAGTACTTCTGAAAAATTCAAAATCGGATTAGAAGAAGAACAATCTGAACACTTTGAACAAGGATATACAGAAGGATATTCTGCTGGTGTTCAGGCTGCTCTTGAGGTACTTGGATATGATATTAACAACCTTCAATTAGATGGTATTTCGATTGAATCAATCTTAATGCCTCAACAAACAGATGAAACACAACCAACGGATACCACAACTGAAGACGTTCAATAAAAAAAGACTGAGCATCAATGCTCAGTCTTTTTTAATTTAATTTAAATCCACACTCATTACAAAACTTCGCTCCCTGTGCTACTTTATTTCCACACTCAGAACAGAATTTTTTACTGACGCTCTCTGAAACTTTCATTCCACATTCAGGACAAAACTTTGCCCCTTTTTGCAAATGATACCCACATCCTTGACAAGACACTTCAGTTGATTTTTCAGTCGCTTGTTGGGCCTGTGTTGAGGCTATTGAACCCATTTGCTTCATCATTTCCATTCCCATCGCCATTCCTACTCCAGCTTGCGCCATCGACGCCATTTGAGTACCAGGATTTTGCGTCATCGAATCTAACATCGCCATTTTTTGATATTGATTCATATCGCCAACCATTTCATATGAAGCTGTTTTTTCAATCATTTTTTGAACATTTTCAGGATAAGTAAAACTTGAGATTGTAAACTCTGTTACAGTTAATCCAAGCTTTAACAGTTCCATATCTAAATCCATTTTAATCCCACGAGCAATTTCATATGCATTGGCTTGTAAATTAAATAAATCTTTTCCTTCTTTTGAAATCCAACGCATTAAGAGTTGATCGAGTCTTGATAATACACGCTCCTTGACATCATCCACTGTAACCTGTTGTTTCACACCTGCCATACGATCAATTAGCGCTAAATAATCATCTACCTTCACCGTAAATGTTCCAAAACTTCTAATCGGTAATCCACCCTTTAAATTTGGATTTTGCATGTTAATGGCATTTTTAGTTCCCCATCGAACTAAGAACTCTTTCGTATTCACAAACAAAACCTCAGCACGTAAAGGCGTATTAAATCCAAATTTAAAGCCTTTTAACGTCGTTAAAAATGGAACAATTTCCGATTCAATTTCATAATTTCCTTCGTCTTTAAATACCCCTTCAATCTTGCCATTAAATAAGAAAATAGCATCTTGTCCGGGACGAATCACTAAACGACTGCCACGTTTAATTTCTTTATTTCGCCACATCCAAAAAATGACATCATCACGTGTCTCATTCCATTCTACAACATTTGCAAATTGATTATTAAATAAACCCATACCATTCGCTCCTAACTATTAAAATAAACAAAGAATAAATAAAGAGCAAGTGCTCCTAGTATAATGAGTATCGTAATTTTAACCAAGCTATAAGGATACGTCCCGTGCACACGGCCTGTTTCACCATTAATAATATATTGATAGTTTTTTCCTTTATAATCATAATTAGCACACCAAATCGGTAATAACACATGCTTAAACGTCACATTCTGATACTGCGTTCTGACAACAACATTTCTTGCGGTATCGAAACGACACATAATCTCATGATGCGCCATTGATTCTAGTTCTCGAACCATTTTTTGTTTAGCACATGAGAAACCTTCACTTACCCCTAGATAATACCGTTCCGCTAGATAACCTGATAAATATTCTGGTTTATAGGGTTCTATGCGATCGGTATTATAAGGCTCTACCCCACTCATGATTTGATCGGAGTAATGGGCCGAGGCGTTCACCAAAACATCATCAAAAAATTCATGCAACTGTCCATTGACCGGATACCATCTTATCTTTTGAATCGTCTCTTTTTTCCCATTCACTTCACGTGTCTCATAATAATAACGACCGCCTTGGCCTGTATACGTACTATAAGTTTGAGCATCATAGGTCCAATATGGTACATAAACCGCTTGTAACTTATCACTTTGATACAATAACTTTAAATCATTTGGCGCTAACCAACGTCTTTTCATCCAACGACTCATTTCTTCCATGGCCTGATGTTTATCTATTTTAAAGGGTAAAACGCCTTCTGGCTTAATCCCTGCTGATTGCTTTGTTTTAAGAACATGAGAAGAGCCACAATATGAACAATGGATAGCCGTTGACTGTCTATCAACAACCGTTTCGGCTCCACAGCTTTCACATTTAATAACTTCTGCTTCCTCATTCCAATCAGATTGTGCTTCAAGGCGTGACACGTTGGAAAAATCGTATTCTAAAACATCCCCACTATTATCAATTTTTACTTCTGTCTCACAATAGGGACACTTTAATGATTGGGATTTAATATCAAAAATCATATTTCCGCCACAGTTTTCACATGTAAAAACTTCGACCTCTTCTTTTTGGTGCCCATCCATCTTTTCACTCCCTCTCTAAAAAAGGTTGCAACTAGTAGACTAGCCACAACCTGATTACTCTTTAGTTTAATTCATTCTTTAAAGCGGCTAATTCATCATCAATCACCGATGAACTTCCACCTTTGAGGGCTGCTAGCTCATCTTCAACAGCCGAAGAGGGGGCATCGTATTTGCTCATTAACGACTCGACTTCATCAACCGGTGACGCATTTAAATCTGCCATCGCATTCGCTTCATCAAGCATACGGTTGGCTTTTTCCTCCATACGGGCAAATGCTCCTAAGTTCGTTTTAGCTGCTCCTACAGAGCTTCCAATTTCATTTAAGCGCGATTGCATATTCGCAGCTGCTACTTTTGCCTTAATGGTTTCACGACGTGTATTTAAATCATTAATTTCACTGACTAGTTTATCATGCATTTGGCGCATTTTTCTAGCATTTTCAGAAGCCATTTGAACTTTTTGTTCAAGGGTTTGTTGTTTCTCCACTAAGGTTGCTTTTTTAGATAAAAATAAACGGGCATCGTCATCATTTCCTGCCTCAACTGCACGTTTAGCATACGTTAATAACTTATTTACTTCTTGTGTGCATTCAGCTAATTCACGTTTAGAACGTATTTCTTCAGCCATAACTGCTGCGGTTTCTGCTTTTACTTTTCCTAAATCCTCATTTAGATTACGTAAAATCTGATCCACCATTTTACTAGGATCCTCACACTTATCTAATAAGGCATTCATATTAGCTGACATAATATCGGTAAATCTTTTTAAAATGGACATAACCTCACTCCTCATCATCTTAACGCTTAAATTATATGACATTAACCCGAAAAATATTTATCTCATTAAGTTTAATCAATATTTTACTGCTATAAAAACATCTCGTCAATTACTCACTTGTATAATTACCGTATAATTAGATTCCACAATTCTTCAACTCATATAAAAAACCACCCATAATGGGTGGTTTAATCATATTAAAGTATAATCCCCCAAATAATCGTTGTCACAATCGTAATGGTTAACCCAACTAATGACTCGTAAGGGATTAATTTTAAACGTTCATTGATGCTAACATTTGTTGCTCCTGCTGTTGCATGAAAGAATGATCCATGTGGTAAGTGGTCAAGTACAGTTGCCCCTGCATGAACCATTGCCGCTCCACCAAGTGGAGATACACCTGCAGCCATAATAGCCGGTCCAAATGTTGCCGAAGCAATCGTTGTTCCTGCTGTTGTTGAAGCAGTCGCCGCTCCCATTAAAATCCCTGCAATTGGAGCTAATAAGAATTCTGGAATACTTAATCCATTTAATAAAGCAATGGTTGTTGTTTGTAACGTTGATGCTTTAATAATACCTGCTACTGCTCCCGTTCCAACTAAAAGAACTGCAACTGGCATCATTTTTGTTAATCCAAATGTAATATACTCATTAGTATGTTTCCATTTTCCACAAGCAATCACGCCGATGATTCCACCTACTGGTAAAGCAATTAATGGGTCTACTGTAATTCCAGCCAATGGACGTAAAGCTAATAAAAGAATGGCAACAACTGGTCCAATAACCGCTGCAAAGAAGCTTGGTAAGTCGTCTTGATTTTCTTCTACAACGATTTCTGTTACTTTTTCACCTTTATTAATTAATAACTTAACTAAGAAAACCGTCACAATTAAACCACAAATGGCCGCAATCACGTTTGCTCCCATTAAACTTGATAATTCAACACCAAAGTTTTCAGAAGCTGCAATCGTGTTTGGATTTGGAGAGATAACATTTCCACATTTTCCTCCACCAATCATCGCAAGTAAGATTGCCATTTTTGAATAGTTTAATTTTTTACCTAATGCTAAAGCAATCGGTGCTACTGTAATAACTGCGATATCAATAAATACCCCAGCTGCTGTTAAAATCATTGTCGCTAAAGCTAAAGCGAATAACGCGCGTTTTTCTCCTAATACTTTAACAATCTGTTCTGCAATTTTAGCTGCTGATCCCGTTTTGATTAAAACTCCAGCTAAAACTCCAGACGTAATGATACGAATAATGGCCGGCATCATTCCTTTGGCCCCATCAATCATCGTTGAAACAGTTCCATCAAGTCCTGCTCCTCCAACAAGTCCACCAATTAAAGCTCCTAAAATTAAGCTGTAAGCTGGATGTCCCTTTTTAATAATTAAGAAAATGGCTACAGCTAACCCAAGTAGCGCACCAAACGTTGTAATCTGTAAATCCATGTGGTTACTCTCCTTTATGAAATTGTCATTTAGTTAATGGCTTGAATTAAATTAAAGATTTGCTGCGTTGTTTGCTTCATATTTTCGTAAGCAACTTCTGGCTTCATTGCTTCTTCTAAAGACATCGCACTATTAACGATTGAGAAGTAAGCATCCATTCCTTCTTCATTGCATTTTTTCGCATCATTTGTTGTAGCTCCCGCTACTCCAATGACTTTACAATTATATTTTTTTGCAAGCTTGGCAACTCCAATTGGAGCTTTCCCCATTGCCGTTTGATGATCAATACGACCTTCTCCCGTCATAACAAAATCAGCGTCTTTTAATTCTTCTTCTAACTTCGTTTCTTCTAAAATAATTTTAACACCAGATTCTAATGTTCCGCCTAAGAATGCGGTGAACGCAAATCCAAGTCCACCTGCCGCTCCAGCACCTGGTAAATGAGCAAAATCTTGTCCTTTATGCTTTGCGACAACATCTGCAAAATGCTTTAATCCTGCATCTAATGCTTCTACCATTTCAGGATTTGCTCCTTTTTGTGGTGCATAAATATACGCAGCACCAAGTGTTCCATATAAAGGATTATTAACATCGCAAGCAATTTTAAAGTCACATGACGCTAATTCAGGTAACACATTTGTTTCATCAATTGAAACCACTTGGCTAAGACCTTGGCCCCCTTGCATCACTTCTTGTCCATTAGCATCTAAGAATTTAAATCCTAAAGCCATTAACATCCCAAGCCCGGCATCATTTGTTGATGATCCACCAATTCCAACAATAAATTTTTTACATCCAGCCTCGATGCAATTTTTAATCATCTCTCCAACACCATAGGTTGTTGTCACTAATGGATTACGATTTTCTACTGCTACTAATGGAAGTCCTGCTGCTTGGGCCATTTCAATCACAGCTGTTTCACCAATCATCCCAATTTGGGCACAAACTTTTTCATGTAGTGGTCCACACACTTCTACATTTTTTAACTCACCATTCATTCCAGCTACTAACGCTTCTGTTGTTCCTTCTCCACCATCAGCTAATGGTTTTACAACAACCGTCGCATTAGAATTAGCAGCTAAGATACCTGCTTTTGCTGCTTCACCTGCTTCTATTGAACTTAAACTTCCTTTTAATGAGTCAATAACTACAACGACTTTCATGGTGTCAGCTCTCCTTTAAATACATTAATAATTAATCTAAACCTAACTCTAGACTTAAGCATATGATTTGACATTTCACTTTTCGTCAAAAAATGACGAGCGAAAGCTATTATAACACCGGTTACATCTTTTGTATACACGCTTTCAAAAAATTCTAAAATTTACTATATTGCTTTTTTAAAAATTTTTCTATTTTAAAGCGTCTATATCTTTCTTTAGTATGTAGCCAATAACCTATTCTATTTCGTCCATACTAAAAATAATTTAGAAAAAGTGGTGATGAAAATTGTTATTTAAAAACCGTTTTGATGCAGGTGAATTATTAAGTCAACATTTAAAACTCTACCATGATAAAGAGATAATCATGCTTTTAGTCCCTAGAGGTGGAGTTGAAGTGGGCCTTCCTTCAATTAAACATTTTCAATTTGAATGGGATTTGATAATTACTCGAAAAATTGGAGCTCCTCATCATAAAGAAATAGCGATTGGAGCCGTAACTGTCGATGGACAATATTTATTGTATGAAGAATATATTGAACACCTCCACGTTCCGACTGGCTATATTGAGCAAGAGATTGAAAAAGAATTACGTGAAATCAAGCGACGATTAATCACATATCGTGGCCATGATTCCTTTCCAAACGTTCAACATAAAGTGGTCATTTTAGTCGATGATGGAATAGCGACAGGATTTACTCTTTTAGCTGCCATTAAATCGATTAAAGCTCATCAACCCAAAAAATTGATTTTAGCGGTTCCTGTTGGACCAACAGAAACGATTGAAGCCCTCCGTCAATTTGTAGATGAGATTATTTGTCTTCATTCAATCGATCACTTCACCTCAGTAGGAGCCTATTATGAGACGTTTCCTCAAGTCACAGAAGAGCAAATGTCCTATTACTTAGAAGACCTAAAAAAGGTCCATCATCATGTAAAAAGCCTTATCCCACTGGATAAGGCTTTTTATTTAATTTGCTGAACTTTTGTATCTTTTTATCCTTGATCATTAAAGACAACTATAATGATTTTGGACTCACTAATTCTAAATGATAGAAATCTTCGTATCCATAATCCCCGACATGATTTAAGTACGTGCGAATAATCGCACGAGCATTTAGGCCACATCCTCTTAATTCATCTTCTAATTCTTCACTATTATGATAATCTACTAAACGTTCAATGACTTGTTCAAGCGTTGAACGGTCAAGTTCTAATAAGTCAACATTTGATTCGATATACCCACCTTCACGTAAAAACATGACTAAATACATTTGATCCATCTTAAAACCTCCTAACAGCGTTACGCTCTATTATAGCACAAGGTAATCCCCCATAATCAACTGACCTAAACTCTTTTTTAAAGAAATGTGACATCCTGTCATATTTACCTTTAAAACCACCCATAGAATAAGGAATCTTTCCTTCACGCTACTCCCCCAAAGAAAAAGCAGTTCGACTGATTCGAACTGCTTTTTTATCTAATTTTTAAACCATAAAAATTCATAAGGTTCAACAACAATCACTTCATCTTCTAAATGAATCCTTTTATCACTGACAAGGTCTGACATCATCCCACTAAATCCACACTGTTTCATTTCAGTTGTTGGAAGATACAATTTATGTTCGGAGAAGTTAAATAATAATAACATTTTGGCATCATCTTGGAATTTGCCGATTCCATAAACATGGTGATTTGACAAGCGGAGGATCTCATTTTTCACATCCCCAGCAAATAATGGCTCATTTTTGCGAATGTTAATGAGATGCTTTAGCATTTGGAAAACTTGACCCACTGGTGTCGTTAAATCATGACGTTTTTTCGCACGATCCCAGTCCATTGCTGGTCGGTGAACCCAACGCCCTTCACGGCATTTATGTTCATCTTCTAAGTAAGAATAATCATTAATCGTTGCTAATTCATCACAACTATAAAGAAGCGGGATTCCTTGTGATCCTAGTAATAAGGCGTGTATGAGATTAATACGAGCAATGGCTGTTTCAATCATGGCACTATTATCATATCTTAACGCCTGCTCAAGTCCAGCTAAACTTGCAAGTGTTCCATTAATTCTTGCATCACGCGTCACTGGATTATATTGATAAATTTCTCCTGTTGCAAAACTTCCCGGGAACTTTCCGCTATAAAAATCAATCATAAATTGCTTATGATCCACTGGATTTGAGCCCGTTAACCAAATCGCATCCTCACTAAATCCCCATCCAATATCATCGTGACAACGTGCATAATTAATCCAAGTTCCCGATTTTGGTGTCGTGTACCTCTCACTATCCAAACGCATGACACGAGTATCCCGAGTCGCTAACGAATTCCAAATATTCACCATAAAATTCGCATTATACATTAACTCGCACTCGACTTTGTGCTCATCTCCAAAATACTTTACAATCTCATAAGGCTCAACAATCGCTTCTCCAAGTAAAACAAGGGATGGACACGCAATTTCTTTAATCAGATGTAGCAGATGCATCAATTCATGAATCATCGGTAAATTACGGCACGACGTTCCAAGCTCTTTCCACATAAACGGAATCGCATCTAACCGAATAATATTAACCCCTGTATTTGCTAAAAACAACATAATATCAACCATTTGCTCAAACACATAAGGATTCTTAAAATTCAAATCCCACTGAAAATCACTAAACGACGTAAAGACATGATGATTAATTTCTTCATAATAAGTAAAATTCCCCGGGCACTTATCCGGTAAAACCTCAGGCACCGTCTTATTATAAAGAGCTGGAATATCATAATGCTCATACATCATATACATGCTCTGATAAAAATAATTCCCCTCAAGCGCACGTTTCGCCCACTCATGTTCCTTCGCCGTGTGATTTAACACGTAGTCGATGCAAACCGAAATCCCCGCTTCCCGAAACTCGCTTAACATCTGAATAAAATCATTCATCGTTCCAATGCGTGGATCAATATCACGGTAATCTTCTACCGCATACCCTCCATCATTTTCCCCTTCACGAGGCTTTAAAAGAGGCATCAAATGAACATACGTCACCCCTAACTCTTTCAAATACGGAATTTTTTGACTTAAATTTTTCAAATCCCCCGCAAATAAATCCACATAAAGCATCATTCCAATCATATCCTGGGCCATAAACCAATGTGAATCACGCTGATCTAATGCTTTAAGTTCTGCTTGACGTTCCTGATATTTTTTTTCAATCACCCTCATCAGCGACTCAAAATCTTCATCACTCGCTCCAAATTGATCATAGACATAATGATACGTCCACTTTAAGTCATCATAATGCTTCGCTAACCGTTGTTCAAACTCATCTCTTCTTCCCATCCTATTCTATCGCTACTTTTCATGAAAACTCACACCAAATAAGGGAACCTTCCCACACAATCAATAACTATTTAATTCTCCGTCCCCAAATCCCCGTCACATGAAAAGTCGCTACGCTCCTTTCCATTATTATTATTATTCCTATTTAAGATGAATTATAGCATTAAATGAAAAAGAGGTAAATATAGAATGGTATCGATTTCATAAATTTTAGTAAAATAAAAAGCGAGTTAAAACCTCACTTTTCATATCCTGGTTCAAGCAAATATTGATTCTGAATCACTAACTTTCCTTGATCATTAAAAACTAGAATAGATTGGATCATACCAAGTGTTTGAGAATTTGTCTGTCCTATAATTCGCTGTTGAACTAATAAACTAAACGCATCTTGATACGGTTGCTTAATCGGATAAATCACATTCGGTGCCAAAACTTGTGGCAATGAGTTTTCATCGTCTATCTCTACTAAAAATATCATTTGGGTTTGATCACAAAGAACAAAGGCCTGCTCATCATTTACAAGTTGTGTGCTAAATACCAACTGCTTTGAAATCTCATCATCACGACATACCAACTTCAACTGATTTTTTTCTACCTCAACCAATCCTAAAACTGTATAATCTCCACTACCACCTGATTGACCAACCACCAAAATTTGATCTTTTCCTAATGATAAAAAATCCCCTAAATATAAATGCATCGCATATCCACCGAATGGTAACTCACAACTTAATGGTGCGATTTCTTTTCCAGCCACTACTAATTTCAACTGATTCATAAAAAGTCCATCATCTTCTGAATCTCCATAAAGCACAACTTTCTCACATTTGACATTGCCAAATACATCCCCATACTGAATATCTAACAACGTTTGAGCCATGTTATCACTCCTTTTTTTCAGACTAGTATATCTTATGTTAAAAGTCCATAAAGTGTCTCTCATCATTCACAGTTTAATTGAAAATACTCATTAAATAGGTTAAAAAATACAATGACTCCTACATTATGACTTATTTTTTAGGGACCTTCTTGCCCTCTTAAACCAAAGTTATCATTGAACCATCACTTGAATTAAGAGGGAACAGATCCCTTGATAAAATTAGGCTTACGTCTAGTGATCCTCCTATCGCCTCAAATGCCTTGAAATGAAATTCAAATCTTAAACTGATGACCCATCTTTTCACTTCATTATTTTTAAAAATTTGTTCATCATCTTTAAAAAAGAATCTGAATTGAAATAGACTCACTTTTGAATAAATCTCTCCACTTTATTCCATAATGAAATCGATAAGAGGTGATTTGCATGAATATTCTTGAAATTTTAAAACTCCTCGGTTGGGAAATTATTTCCGCGGACAATAAAAAACAACAATATACTATCACTGAAAGTATTGAACGAGTTCAACGTGAAACAGAACAAGATGGAAGAATTTATGGTGAAACAACCGTGACGATTGATGATGTTTCCTTCGATGAGTTTGGCAATCTTTATATTATTTTTCAAGATGCCTATACTGGACATTACGTTGATAATTTTGTCTATAACCGAATGGAAAAAAATGAAATATACATTTAAAAAACGAAGTTCTGATTATCGAACTTCGTTTTTTAAATTCATTGATTAAAGGTTGCTGATTGTAAGTTAAACAATAGATATAAAATACTTTCACGACTATCTGTAATTTTCCATGTGCTATCTTTTTTTATTAAGCGAATCTCAGCCGAACGCTCTGTATAAGTTACCTCCTCTAAACAAGATAGCATCAAACTCTCATCAAAAGAAACAGGAGATGAGTGATCTTGACTTTCTTGAATAAAAGCAGATTGATACTGCATGAGTTCTGCTGCTATATCTGGTCCCGTGACACTCACCTTAACATACGCGACTTCTTTATTCATTTTCTGTGACAAAACTTCAAATTGAATATCTTTTATTAACTCAAAAATTCGTTGATCAACATCCGTTAACTGATCTGTTTTTTTCATTTTAGCATCATTAAATAAACTAAGAAAATCTCCTTCTGTCCCTTTTTGGATTTCACTAAAATAAGATTCTACAATTAACGAGGGTGAGGGTTGCCCCCATCCCACAAGACTTAAAGCAATAAACACGATGAAACTCATCATGAATGCCCATCTAAAACTTCTCATCAGCTTCACTCCTTTTAAAAAGTAAACGATTCTATTTCTTAGTATTTCATAAAAGGATTATTTCATTCATTAATTCACAAAAAAAAATCCCCCTCCCTTTTACACTTTCCCCCTATTAAAAAAGGAGTTGTCGTCTGACAACTCCTCATGTATTAGAATTTTAAATTGGCAAATGCATCTGCAAAGGCTGAATTTAATGGTTCTGCTTGTTTTTCTTGTTCACGTAAATACTTTTGAACATCACGTTTACTTCCTTGTTTTTTCTGTTCTTGCTTACGTTTATTAAAGTTGCTTAGCTTTTCACGATAACCACAAGTACAAGCAAAGATGCGCCCTTCTCCTTCTCCACGAAGCTCAAGTTTTTTATGGCAGTTTGGACAACGAGAATTTGTCACTTGAGACACTGTTTTACGCGTTCCACATTCGCGATCTTGGCAAACTAACATCTTACCGCGTTTTCCATTTACCGCTAACATGGGCTTCCCACACTCAGGACATTTAGTAGTTGTTAAATTATCGTGCTTATATTTAGCGTCGCTCCCTTTTATTTCTTCAACGATTGCTACCGCATACTCACGCATTTGTCCAACAAAAACTTGACGTTTTAATTTACCGTTTGCAATATCACTCAACTTTTGTTCCCACTGCCCGGTTAACTCAGGTGATTTTAAATCGGCTGGCGCCAGCTCAAGTAATTGGCGTCCCTTTGATGTTAAATGAATCTCTTGACCACGTTTCTCGATCATGAAACCATTAAATAATTTTTCAATGATATCCGCACGTGTTGCAACCGTTCCAAGTCCACCTGTCTGACTTAATGTTTTCGCGATTTCTTTATCACTTGAATTCATAAAGCGTGCTGGATTTTCCATGGCTGATAACAGGGTTCCTTCATTAAAGTAAGCCGGTGGTTGTGTCTTTCCTTGTGTCTTAATTAATCTTGAGATTGGTAATTTCATGCCCTCTTCTACAATCGGAAGTACTTGGTCATCATCTGAATCTTCATCAAAGCCGTACACTTCCTTATATCCCGCAGAAATCACACGTTTTCCTTTTGCCGTAAAGTTCTCAGACCCAATTTTAGCTAAAAGCGTCGTTTGCTCGTATACAAATGGTTTTGATAACACCGCTAAGAATCGTTTCACGACGAGGTCGAAAATTTTACGTTCTTTATCACTTAAATCCGTTAATAACACCGTTTGTTCCGTTGGAATAATGGCATGGTGATCACTTACTTTTTTGTCATCTACAAACGATTTATTGGCTACGATTTTTGATTTTAATAATCCGTTAGCTGCCCCACGATAAGGACCAATGGCCACCGCTTTTAAACGATCCGGTAACGTTTCAACAATATCACTTGAGATATAACGAGAATCGGTACGAGGATACGTCAGAGCTTTATGTTGCTCATATAATTTTTGCATAATTGATAACGTTTCTTTCGCTGAGAAACCAAATAAACGGTTCGCATCACGTTGTAATTCTGTTAAATCATACAATCCTTTAGCATACTCTTTTTTCTCAACTTTCGTTACCTTCTCAATGATGGCTGGTTGCTGATTTAAGGTCGTTAATAGGGCTGTCACTTTATCTTCACCAAACGTTTTAACATCTTTTGACTTACTATCTTGCCACGTTAACTTTAATCCATGACTAATCGCACTGATTCCAAAGAAAGGTTTTGATTTAAATTGTTTAATTTCATCTTCACGTTTAGCAATCATGGCAAGCGTTGGGGTTTGAACACGTCCACATGATAAAGAAGCATTATGTTTCGTTGTCAAAGCGCGTGTTGCATTCATTCCAACAATCCAATCCGCTTCTGAACGGGCGATGGCTGAAGCATATAAATTATCATAAAGATGTCCATCTTTTAATGATTTAAATCCCTCTTTAATTGCTTTATCCGTTACAGATGAAATCCATAAACGTTTAATCGGCTTTTTAACCCCAACTTTTTCAATGATCCAACGCGCGACTAATTCTCCTTCACGTCCTGCATCTGTTGCAATAACAATAGCAGACACATCTTTTCTTAACATCTGTTCTTTAACCGCTTTAAATTGTTTTGAAGTTTTTGGCATCACCACTAATTTAAAATGCTTAGGTAACATCGGTAAATCTTCTAAATTCCATGATTTATATTTCACATCGTAAGCTTCAGGATCAGCAAGCGTCACCAAATGTCCAAGCGCCCACGTTACGATATAATCTTTTCCTTCTAAATAACCATTGCCTTGTTTTTGGCAGTTTAGCACGCGTGCAATATCGCGTCCAACGGATGGTTTTTCAGCTAACACTAATTGTTTGCTCATGAGTTCATCCTCCACGTTTTTAAAGTACTCATCTATTGTATCAAATTGTACGCAAAAAGACCATGACTCTCATCATGGTCTAGATTGAAATCATCGTTAGACAATCTCGTTTCATTTCATCTAGTTCATCGCATTCGCTTTGGCAATACCATCTAATTAGCTCCAATTTAAGCCCATTTAAAAATGCTTCGCTTAAACATCCTTTTTTCACCAAATCTCTCATTTCACCTAACAACATTGAGAGTTGCGATTTGTCACTCATTGAATAAGCTAACTTCAGTGAGAATTCATACCACTCCTTTACATAGCGTTGATTTCCCCCTTCCATAATTTCTTCTTTCGATTCAAGAAAACATTGCTTAGCTTCTTCATATTGATCTAATAAAAAATAAATTTTACCCTCTAAAAGTCTAGATAATTGACGTTGGAAGAGCGTTTTTCTGATTTTAATAGCTTTTTGAACTGTAACTAAGGCTTCTTCATAATTCTGATTTAGCATTAATACCCCTCCTAAGTTATGATAAGCCATTCCCTTATAATACTCATATTTTTCCCTATTTATAAAGTCAATTATCAACTCATAAGCTTCTTGATATCTCTTCATTTTGATAAAAGCATAATATTTTAACATTAATGTTCCAGCGAGGGTCTCACTGTCCTGACACTGAATTAAAATTGATTCTATTTCTTCCAAACCTTCTGCATACTTCTCAAGTTCTAAATTTATTAAAGCCATATTATATCGTAAACGGTAGTAATAGGCAGTCATCTTATCATCTGTATACTGGGCAGCCAATGAATAGTACATTAAGGCAACTTTATAATTATCGGTTTCTTTCATATTATGACCTAATTGATGATAACAGTAGGCTAAATTACAATGGATACCATTTGCAACATGAATGGCTTTCATAAAATAATTAGTCGACACTTCATATTGTAGAATAGATTGGTAATGTTCACCCATTCCAACATTTAAACGGTATAAAAGATCACATAAATTAAATTGCTGTGCAATTTTTAATGACTCGTGATAATGCAGTGGGATTCTTTCAGTTTGACATTTTTTTGTTAAATAAGCAAAGGCTTGTTCTTCCTCTGTGTATCTAAACGTTTCTTTTGTATATAAATTTTTAATTTCCCCATTAGTTAATATATAAAATGCATCATAAATTTGATCAATCATTTCGAGTGTAGGTTGCCGTTTTTGGCTTTCAATCATACTTAAATAATGCTGACTAATCCCAAATTTAGAAAACGAAGCTTGTTTTAAAGCATATACTGTACGACATTTCTTTACTTTATCACCTATTCCTAAAAACAACTCTACCCACTCCATCTAGCGTTTATCTTACAATCCATTCTAAACTATTTTTATTTCATTATCTACTTCTTAAACTTCTATTAGCCTGGTAAGTGCTCAATTTAACTCATGAATTACAACAGCTCATAATCTTTTTTTATTCGCTTTCTATGCTCAAACAAACAATAAATGAAATAAAGTACCGTCAGCAAGATGAGGTACTCCAAAACCCATTGAAATTTAATGAAAAGTAAATTAAAGAGAATCAATAGAATGGTGATAAAACAATAAATCCCTAACATTAAACATTTAGAAAGATGTAATGCCGAGCAAGTAACAGCTTGAATGAAAAATAAAAGTAAATTTGTGAGGATAAATACAAGAGAGTATGTCCTACTCGGATACAGGGTTGGATCTTCATTTAACCATATAATAAAATGAGTAAAAATAATGAGTAAAGCACTCGGAATAGCCCCTACTATCCATCGAATCATCGCAAATCACCTACCTTTTGACTAACATTAATTGCCACTTCTACCATTCATTTTATTACATACCGATTATTAAATTAAAGAAAAAAAACATCACTGGTTATAAGCCTTTAGAGTGATGTTTTTTAAACATAATTCGATTAAATTACTTTATTTTCCTTTTTTACAGAATTATAGTATAATTTAAATAAAAAGGAGTGATTTTATTGAAAAAATTCATTTATACAAGCTTAGGCATTTTGATGATGATGCTCTTATTAACTCTATATTTTTTATCCCCCTTTCCAAAACACGATAAAATTCCTATATCCTTTCCTTCTTCTTTTTCAATTGAGCAAGAGAATTCCTTTGAAACACAAATCATAAATGAATGTTCCGCCTTCTCGATTGCTTACGTTCTTCGCCATTATCATGAAAGCCAAACAGGTCTGAATATCTATCATCAACTCAACTATAAAATTCCAGTCTCAGGATATGTTCTTCCCAAAGGAATCCTGAACTATTTTAAGGATTCTGCCTACAACATTGAAATGTTTACGGGGAGCCTTGAAACATTAAAAACACGACTAACGGCCGGAACTCCAATTATCGTCCTAATTGGAAACTCTTTAAATTGGCAGCATTATATGACACTGGTTGGATATGATGACACGACAAATGAAATGTACTTTTTTGACTCCCTTAAATCATTCGATGAAAATAATGGGCACCCTGGCAATCGGACGATAACGACGGATTATTTCCTTAAGCTTTGGAACAACGGTCTTCCGATTTTCAACCAAATTTACTTCACTATTTCTCCTCATTAAAAGGTAATCTATCGAGATTACTTTTTCTATTCCTCTAAGGATTCGAGTTCATCACGGATTTCTGTTATTTCCTGTTCAAAAGCATCATACGTCATCACTTCAAAAACTCCTAGAATACTGATGCTGATTACACAAAGAATTAATGCAATTTGAATCATTAATGTGACTGTCATAGCTCTCACTACCTTTTTTTTGTATATCATTTAGTATTCCTTGCGTACCTAATCAATATACGAAAACAATAAAAAAAACCGAAGAAGTAACTTCGTCGGTTTGCCTCATTCATCCTAAATAACTGACAGATGTATAACTTGGGATCACAGTCCAAATCTGTTGACTAGCTATCACACGATACATCATATTTCCTTGCAAAGGCATGATTCCTCTCATCTCATCGGGTAGCTCTTTACGAATTGAAAACATGTAATAAGGCATCGAATTCGTGACTTGATTGCTTGGCATCGGTGGATTTGTTACATAAGCTTGTCCTAGCTTTTGAATCGTAATATCATTTGGCATATTTTGAATGGCCGGCATTTTAGGTTCCCCCCCTTGCACTTGTGAAACGGTATTTGGCTTCACAATTTGTGCTTGAGTTGGCATCGATTGAGTTACCATCGGTACCTGTTGATAATAGGGGGCACTTGCTTGAATAGGTGGTTGGTAAGTTGATACTGGGTACGCATACCCACTTTGCATTGGGTATGCACTTTGCATTGGGTATGCACTTTGTGTTGGATATGGTGTCGCTGCATATGCTTGTTTGTTTCCAAAAAGACTGGCTAGTGCTACGCCGGTTAATCCTCCCA
>NZ_JAGAVR010000018.1:0-36570 GCF_017941855.1 Turicibacter sp.
CCTTCGTTTCAATAGATGTCAAAAGACCTGGTTGAATGATTCAAAATCATCAACTAAATAGGATTTAAAACTGAAACAGTGTTACAAAAACTTTTTGTATAAATCGTGATATTCATTAATCTCTTCGTATCTTTTATTTTGTCTGATACTATTTTCAAAATTTTGCGAAAAAAGAATCGCAAATAATAACTCAAAAATATATTCAGCTGACGTTTGAAAAAGTAAAGTTCCCATATCTGAAAAACGGTGAACGTTATACACATAAAGGTGTTCAGTGCTTAAACCCGCTAATGTTGAATTTTTAGATTCTGTTATCATGATGATTGGAATATTCTTTTCTTGAAGAAGTTTTGCTATCCGAGCGAGCATGACGTTTTCTCCAGTCCGACTGATCATCATGGCAACATGACCTTCACTTGACACCATAGCCTGCATGAACTGAGCGTTACTTCCGTCTTGAATCGCGCTATTTTTCCCTGCATAAAGAAAATTGGCAGCTGCATATTTTGCTAGATGCAAGTTGTTATCAAAAGCATAAAGGTCGATAAAAGTTGAGTGATTTAAAAGTTTAGCCACTCGTGTCAATTGATCAAGGTCAATTCCTTTTTTGGTTTCTTCGATAGCGGTCATTTTTAAGGCGGCTACTTTGTTTAAAATAGTATGAATGGACTCATTTGAGGTAATTGGATTTTCTCGATTAATGTGTCTTGGGGTTTGACTAATTTCTTGAAGGTATTTTAATTTAAATTCCCCATAACCACTCATGCCGACTTTTTGACAAACTCGAACAACGGTTGCAGCTGAGGTATGCGTTAAAGTGGCTAATTGACGTGATGATAGTTTAGCAATTTCTTGTGGATAGTCAAGGAGGTAATCGACCACTTGAATTTCGGAGTTCGTTAGTTTGTTGAGTTGCTTTAGTTCTTTTAATTCCGTTACTAGCTTCATGATTTCACCCGTTTCTTTTCTCTCTTTATTTTAACTGAAATGATGACTGGCTGACAACGTTATCTCATCTGATATCTGTTTACGGGAGTCTTAAGTTTTGCTATAATATCTTTCCATAAGGTGTTAATTTTCAATAGTTTCAACCAATTAAAGGGGAGTTGAATGAATGAGAAAAACATTAAGAATATTACTTGGACGTGTTGGCTTTTGTGGAATGCTGATCGCCCTACAAGCCTTAATCTTAATCGTTGTGATTTGGCGGTTCCAAGAATACTTTGTTTACTTTTATGCTTTTTGTGTCTTACTGAGTGTAGTCGTTGTGATGGGAATCTTAAATAATCGTTTAAATCCAGCTTACAAAATTGCTTGGATTATTCCAATTATGCTGGTTCCGATTTTTGGGGGATTATTTTATATTCTCTTTAGTAGTGATCAAACTCGTAAAAAGTTTTTAAATGAAATGAAGCCTATCAATGAGAAGATGAGAGAATGTTTAATACAGGATGCTGACATTACTGAAAAACTTAAAACTCTTGATAAGCGGGCCTTTAATCAATCCAGATATATTTTGGATTATGCACAGGGGCCTATTTATGAAAACACCACAACTGAGTACCTTACACCCGGAGAAAAAAAGTTTGAACGTTTACTTGAAGAATTAAAAAAAGCAAAACATTATATCTTCCTAGAATACTTCATCATTGATGAAGGGATGATGTGGGATACGATTTTAGAGATTTTAAAAGAAAAAGCGGCGCAAGGGGTTGATGTACGCGTCGTTTATGATGATTTCGGTTGTTTATTTTTACTTCCTTCTGGCTATGATAAAAAGCTTGAAGCAATGGGAATTAAGTGTTGCGTATTTAATCCATTCGTTCCGTTTTTAACACTTCGTATGAATAATCGTAATCACCGTAAAATTGCGATTATTGATGGACATACTGCTTTTACAGGCGGCATTAATATTGGAGATGAGTATATTAACGGCTATGAAAAACATGGGCATTGGAAAGATGCTTCGATTATGATTAAGGGCGATGCGGTTTGGAGTTTTACCGTCATGTTTTTAACGATGTGGGATTTCCTTCGTAAAACGAATGAAGATTACGAACCTTTCCGTCCTCATATTCATCACAAAGAATCGTTTGAAAGTGATGGATTTGTTCAGCCGTTTACGGATAGTCCACTAGATAATGAATCGGTTGGGGAGACCGTTTATTTAAATTTAATTAATTCGGCTAAAGATTATGTTTATATCAATACGCCTTATCTGATTTTAGATAATGAAATGATTACGGCTTTATCACAAGCCGCTAAACGTGGAGTCGATGTCAGAATTGTGACCCCGCATATTGGTGATAAATGGTTTGTTCACGCCGTAACTCGTGCTAACTATGCTTTCTTAATTGAAGATGGTGTGAAGATTTATGAATATACACCTGGATTCATTCATTCTAAAACATTTGTGGTAGATGGCGAGTATGCCGTTGTTGGAACGATTAATCTTGATTACCGCAGTTTATACTTACATTATGAGTGCGGAGCTTGGTTATATAAAAATAGTAGTATTAAAACCATTTACGATGATTATGTTGAGACCTTGAAAGTCTGCCAATTAATCACGTTACAAGATTGCCATAATATTAAATGGTACAAAAAGTTCATTTATGCTTTCTTACGAATTTTTGCCCCATTAATGTAGGAAAAGGAGTTCCGATTTGGAACTCCTTTTTTTATGAATCCTCTTTAGATATATTTTAAGATTTCTTGGTATTGTGTTTTAAGTTCTTCATCTTTTATTCTGCGATTAGCAGGGCTTGGAGATGGGAGCACGATACAAGGAATGTTTGTTTTAGGGTAACAAAATTTTGTATAGAATTCGGCTGCTTTTTTTCCGGTTGTAAAGACGGCGTGAATAGGCGCTTGTTTTAGGATCATGCTTAAATCATTTGGAATTGGATTTTTAATGCTAGCATCAGAGGCTCCTTCTATGTCACAACTTTTTAATACGTCCCAAAGGGCAATATGGTGACGATGTAGGAAAGCTAGTCTATCTTCATTGGTACGTGGTAATTCTTCATGAAAGATGTCTGCTAGGACAGGCCAAAATCGATTTTGGGGATGACCATAGTAAAACCCATTTTTTCTAGACTTTGGAGAGGGCATGGTCCCTAGTATTAAGACTCTTGAATTTTCATCATACACTGGCTTAAAGATATGTTCGACGACTGCCATCTAGTTCACCTTCTTCATTAGAAATTTCTTTTATTATAGCATGTTTTCTAATGAATTTTTTTAAGGTTAAGGCTTCATCTATCATGAAGGCACCGCAAATGAAAGGACAGATGACGAACCACGAAGAAAAGTGTTGATTGATAAATGGATCGACGAGCATTGGTTGAAAATAGTTAACTCCGATAAACGTGAGGATCATCCAACAGATTGAAAATTGAGGGCAGATTAGTCCTTGTAAATTGAATTTTAGCATAGAGTAATCCCAGTAGTCCTGATGAAAAATATGACGCGTCAGAAGTCCTGATAAATATTCAACGGTTGTTGGTACGATAAGGCACAGTATTAAAATGGAAATTGGCGATAGTAAAAACGTATCTTTCATTAAGATGAGCAAAGCCATTGCGATTGCATACATCGGTTTGAAAGGTCCATATAAAAAGCCATCTTTTTTCATTTGTCCTGTTAGCATATAAGAATAAAATTGTTCGATCATCCATCCAATGACACCATATAAAAAGAAGTTAAATAAAAAGTACCATGCGTAATACATACTAGACACCACCTGTTTTTAGTGATAGTTTGTTCCCTCTCCCCTAAATTCATACTCCACCTCTTTTTATTTTTTCCTTTTATCGTTAAACTATAAATAAATTGGAATTTTATTGTAACAAATAGTTTTTTCCACTCATTAAAAAGAATGGAAGAAGGTTAACAAATATGGTGATTAATAAAAAAAACATCTATTCAAGTCACCTTGATAGATGTTTTTTAGTGTGTGTGCTTATGTTTTAAATTAGATTAATGATCTATATAACCCAATAATATCTTCAAGGCTTGCCTCTTTTGGATTTCCAGGAGCACAAGCATCAGCTACTGCTGATTCAGCTAAGAACTGAATATCTTCTTCTTTCACGATTTCTTTTAAATCGGCTGGAATATTGATATCTGCTGATAATTGACGAACAGCATCAACTGCAGCTTGGCGATACTCATCTTGTGTCATATGATCAACACCCTCTACTCCCATTGCACGTGCAATTTCACGGTATTTTTCACCTGTTGCATCTGCATTAAATTCCATAACTGTTGGTAATAAAATTGCATTTGCAATCCCATGAGGTGTATCATAAACAGCTCCCAATGCGTGAGCCATTGAATGAACAATTCCAAGACCTACGTTTGAGAATCCCATTCCTGCAATATATTGTCCAAGTGCCATTCCTTCGCGACCTTCTTTTGTATTAGCAACTGCTCCACGTAATGATTTAGCAATGATTTCGATGGCTTTTAAATGGAACATATCCGTCATCTCCCAGGCTGCCTTTGTAATATATCCTTCAATCGCATGTGTTAAGGCATCCATTCCTGTTGCTGCCGTTAAACCTGCTGGCATTGAAGACATCATTTCAGAATCAACAATTGCAATGACTGGAATATCATGTGTATCGACACATACAAATTTACGCTTTTTCTCAACATCTGTGATAACGTAATTGATGGTCACTTCAGCCGCTGTTCCAGCAGTGGTTGGAACGGCAATAATTGGGACACTTGGATTTTTAGTTGGGCTGACACCTTCTAAACTACGAACATCCAAAAACTCTGGATTATTAATAATAATTCCAACTGCTTTTGCCGTATCCATTGATGATCCTCCACCAATCGCGATGATATAATCAGCTCCTGATGCCTGATACGCTGCTACTCCATGCTGAACATTTTCAATTGTTGGATTTGCTTTAATATCTGAATAAATTTCATAAGGTAATCCTACCTCATCTAGAACAGCTGTGACTTTATCCGCTACCCCAAACTTAATTAAATCTGGATCGGTACAAACAAATGCCTTTTTAAATCCACGGCGTAACACTTCGTCTTTAATCACTTGAATAGATCCTGCCCCATGGTAAGATGTTTCATTCAAAACAATACGATTTGCCATTTTCCAATTCCCCTTTTCTCATCAGTAGCCTCTCGCTACTTAAAATAATACTTAGCAACTTCATTATGCTTTAATTCTATCACTAAGATAAAGTTATCCCTTCTTTTTAGTTAATAAAGTTCATATTCAAGTCATCAAAATCTATCACCTTATCAACTAAAAGCAAGACTATTATAATGCTTTCTCAGTAAAGAAAATCGTCAAAAAATAAAGGAAACATCCGACTTTATTATTTTAATCTCTTTTTAAATGAATCAAATTGGAAAGGTTAAGAAATGAACCTGTCATTCATTTAGACGTATCGCTCTTCGAGTGAATTAAATTAATAGAACCTACGTACTCAGTCTTTCTCGGATAAAGCCTAGATTAGAAAATATCTCAAGAAAATTAAGCTAATAAAAATCCTAGTCACAAAGCGACTAGGATTTTTATTTAATTGGTATCACTTATTGGATTTTAAAATTTAATTAACCTATCGTTATTTGTTCTTCGGGATAATTAAATCTTGGTGCTGCTGTTTGATAAGCCCATAAGCAGGCAATACTAAATGGACCTAAACGCCCAATAAACATGATGATACACAAGATGAGTTTGTTCGCTATATTTAAGCTCGGTATAATTCCAGTTGATAATCCGACTGTTCCTGTTGCGGCAATCACTTCAAATAAAATACTCTGAAGTGATAACTCAGGTTGAATCAATAAAATAAAAAACGTTCCAACAAATACAACTGAGATTGCTAGTAAAAAAACACTAAATGCCTTAATAATACTTTCAGCTGGAATTCGGCGATAAAAGGCTGTAACAGGACGATTAGTGGCAAAAGATTTAATAGTTTTTATAATGGTAAATAACGTCGTTGTTTTAATTCCACCACCGGTCGAACCAGGAGATGCCCCAATAAACATTAAGACCATTAAAATAAGAAGTCCAGCTTGTGAAAAATCATCAATAGGAATGGTAGAAAAACCAGCTGTACGTGCCGAAATACTATGGAAGAAGGCATCAAACCAACTAAAGCCTTCTGATAATTTTAACAAAATGGTTCCGATGATTAATAAAGAGGCTGTTGTTACCATGACAATCTTTGTATTCATACTACATTTTTTGAAATTTCTTTTATGATAGATATCAAGCATGGTGACGAATCCAATCCCTCCTAACCCAATTAGAGTAGCTGTTGTCAATAGCAACACATAATGATGTCGGTATGGAATTAAATTCTGTCCTCCACCTAAAATATCAAATCCCGCGTTATTAAAGGAAGCAATCGCATGAAAGGCACTGATTCCTAAAGCTTCCCAAAACGGATAATGTTGAATGAATGTAAAAAAACTAAGAATCATGCCTACTAACTCAATCACCAGAGTTAATTGTAAGACCGATTTAACTAATCGAACCACTCCACTCAACGAATTAAAATTCGGCCCTTCCATCAATAATAATCGATGATAAACTCCAAATTTCCTTTGCATCACTAAGATAAAAATAGCACCTACTGAGGTTACCCCTAACCCACCTATTTGAATCAGTAATGCAATGACTAGACGACCAAAAGCATTAAAATGTTCAGCTGTTTCAATGGCAATCAAACCGGTCACGGTAACTGCACTGGCTGAGGTAAATAAAGCATCGATATAACTGACATAAGTCCCTGGCATATGCGCAATTGGCAAGGCAAGTAAAACAGATCCTATTAGAATAACTGACATAAAACCTAAAGCAACATATTGAGTCGGTCCTAAACGTTTAGTCCGTAACACAAATCTTCCCTCCAACTTATACTCTCTTCTCTTTTATGATAATATGACACTATTATAACTCTGACAAATGTCGAAAATAACCAAATTTTGACTAAATTCATTTTTTGTTATCATATCATGGACCTATAAAAAAAGCTAGAATGTATACCTCTAGCCTTTGAAAAATTTTATAAATAGTTAACTGAGTTTTATCTTTTACTATCTTCTCGCGAAATCAACAAAAATAAATTTATCCGGTCGATGGCGAGATTCAGTATATTGGAACAAGCTTGTATCCACTAAATAGGTATAACTTCTAACAACCGCCACCATATCAAAGTTTTTTAAATCTAAGTATTTTCGATCCTCATCGGTTGCCATTTGAACTGTGATTTCTTTATTAGCATATGCCACTTTCAAACCAAGTTCACCTTCAATATATTCATATAATGAATCTTGACAGGCTTCCTCTGTTAAATGATCAACATATTTGCAAACCACATAGTCTTTATCTAAAATAACCTTTTCGCCATCAATGGTTCTAGAACGGACAATTTTCCACACAGGTTCTTCAGCATTTAATTCCAAGTTTTTACGAATCGATTCTCGTGGAATTTGTTTCTCTAAAAGTTCAACAGTTGTCTTTGCATTACGACCTGAGCGCTCGGTAATTTCTTTAAAACTGACAACTCCCGAAACTGGGAAATTTAATTTATTTATATCAAGTACAAAAGACCCTTTTCCTTTTGTCTTTTGTATATATCCATGTTGTTCTAACATACTTAACGCTTTACGGACGGTATCTCTTGAGACTTGATAGTGGTTAATTAAGTTTTTCTCAGAAGGTAACATACTTGTTGGCTCATAAATACCACTTTCAATTTGACTTACAATGTCATTATAGACTCTTAAATATTTTTTATCCATCGTCATCACCGTAAAACATTTTAACACATATACGGATAAGATAAAAAGCAGTAAAACTTTTTCAAAGAAAAAATTTACTGCTTTTTGTGGGATAACTCATTGTTTCTTATTAAAATTCTATCGAAATGACTTATTATTTTTCTAATTAGTTTTCAATATAGTAAGCAATTGATTCATATGGACGAAGTGTGATTTTTTCTGCTAACTGCTGGCTATCTTTGTAGTTTGAAATTAAAATTTTAGCATCACTCACTAACTCAACTGGCATTTCAACTTCTGTTTCTTTTCCATAGTAATTATTTAAAACAATTAATTTTTGATTATCTAAGGTACGCATATAGGCTAATACTTGTGGATGATCCATTAACATCATTTCAATATTACCATCTGAGATAATGTCATACTCTTTACGTAAAGCAATTAATTTTTTGTAATGATAGAAGACTGAATCTTGATCTTTTAAAGCTGCTTCTGCATTGACTTCTTCGTATGATGCACCCACTGGAATCCAAGGTGTTCCACTTGTAAATCCAGCATTCTCTGTCGCATCCCATTGAACCGGCGTACGAGAATTATCACGTGATTTAGCACGTAAGATTTCTAAAATTTCTTCTTCTTCAATTCCTTGCTCTTTTAAAATATTGAAGTAATTAATGGCTTCGACATCACGGTATTGTTCAATTGTTGTGAAATAAGGATTTTTCATTCCGAATTCTTCACCTTGATAAATGTATGGTGTTCCACGCATTAAGTGAATCGTTGATGCTAACATCTTAGCACTTTCCTTATGATAATTCACGTCGTCTCCAAATCGTGAAATCGCACGTGGTTGATCGTGGTTACACCAGAAGACTGCACTCCATCCATTTCCAGCTTGCATACCTTCTTGCCACTCTTTGAAAATATCTTTTAACATGGCAAAATCAAAGTCCATTAATGTCCACTTATCTCCATCTTTATAATCCACTTTTAAGTGGTGGAAATTAAACACCATTGATAATTCTTTTTCCTCTGGATTTGAATATCTTATACAATTATCAACAGATGTTGAAGACATTTCCCCTACTGTAATCACATCAGGATGTTTACCAAATGAGTTTTCGTTTAATTCTTTTAAGTACTCATGAATTTTAGGTCCGTCTGTATAGAAACGACGTCCATCTCCGATTGTATCATCTTCAAAAACTTCAGGTTTTGAGATTAAGTTAATAACATCTAAACGGAATCCTTTAACCCCTTTTTCTAACCAGAAGTTAACTACTTTATAAATTTCTTGGCGTACTGCTTCGTTTTCCCAGTTTAAATCACCTTGTGTGACATCGAATAAATGTAAATAGTATTGATCAAATTCTTCAACGTATTGCCAAGCAGATCCACCAAATTTAGAAATCCAGTTTGTCGGAGCTTGCCCCTCTTTTCCGTCTTTGAAAATATAGAAGTTTTTATAAGTTTCATCACCTGACATCGCCTTTTTAAACCATTGATGCTCAGTTGAGGTATGGTTAAATACCATATCAAGCATAATCTCAATTCCACGAGCTTGTGCTTGTTCCACTAATAATTCGAAATCTTCCATCGTTCCAAAACGTGGATCAATGTTGTAATAATCAGCTACGTCATATCCGTTATCTTTTTGTGGCGAGATATAGAATGGAGTTAACCAAATGTAATCGACTCCAAGTTCTTTTAAATAATCTAATTTCTCTACTACCCCAATTAAATCCCCGAGTCCATCTCCATTCGAATCATTATATGATTTTGGATAGATTTGATAAACAACGCTTTGTTTAAAGTTTTTCATGATGTAAGCCCTCCTATTTTTCATGAGAATGCGAGAAAAGGGAACAACTTCTTAAAGAAGTGAACCCTAAACCCAAAATTATTTTCTTATAATATTATTTCATACCCGAGTATTTCCTAGCTGGTAAGGATTGTACCTTTCCATATCAAGAGACTCGATTTTTATTTTTTTAATTTACGTTTTGCTAGTACAACAGTTAAGATGAATGGAACAACAATCGCAACCACCATTGCTACTGCAAACATTAACATGTGTGCTGGTTGAATTGATAAGATACCAGGTAATCCACCAATACCTACCGAGTTAGCCATAACACCTGTTGCAACTGAGATAACTGCTGCAATTCCCGAACCGATCATTCCGGCAATGAATGGGAATCCGTATTTCATATTGATACCGAAGATAGCTGGTTCAGTTACCCCTAAGTAAGCTGAGATACAAGCAGGAACTGAAACTTGTTTTTCTTCTTCATTTTTGCGATTTACATAAATCATACCAAGAACAGCTGAACCTTGAGCAATATTTGATAAAGCGATCATTGGCCATAACATTGTTCCACCAAACTCAGCAACTAACTGTAAGTCGATTGCGTTTGTCATATGGTGTAATCCTGTAATAACTAATGGTGCATAAGCAAATCCAAAAACTCCAGCAAATAACCATGAGAATGATGATGTTAATCCAGCATATACAACTCCTGAAATCCAAGAACCAATTGCCCATCCAATAGGACCAAGTACTGTGTGTGCTAATAATACAGTTGGTACTAATGAGAAGAATGGAACAATAATCATTGAGATTGAATTTGGTGTAATTTTTTTGAAGAATCGCTCTAAGTAAACTAAAGTAAATCCGGCTAACATGGCTGGGATAACTTGTGCTTGATATCCAATCATATTAACTTGAGCAAATCCAAAATCCCAAACTGGAGCGACTGCATCTCCACCAACTGCGTAAGCATTTAATAACTGTGGTGAAACTAATGTAATCCCTAGAACAATACCAAGAATTTGTGTCGTTCCCATTTTCTTAGTTACAGCCCATGTAATTCCGACCGGTAAGAAGTGGAAGATTGCTTCCCCAATTAACCATAAGAAGCTATGAACACCTGACCAGAATTGTGAGATTTCAACTAATGTCTTTGTTCCATCTTCGAACATTTTAATGTCACCAATGACATTTCTAAATCCTAAAATTAACCCACCAATGATGATAGCTGGAATTAATGGTGAGAAAATTTCAGCTAAGTTAGCCATTAAACGTTGAATCCAACTCATATTTGATTTAGCAGCTTCTTTTACATCTTCTTTACTTGCATCTTGAATACCTGCTACAGATTTGAATTCATTATAAAATACGGCAACGTCATTTCCAATAATAACTTGGAATTGTCCTGCTTGTGTAAATGTTCCTTTTACGCATGGTAAAGCTTCAATTTTTTCTACTTCAGCTTTTTTTGGATCATTTAAAACAAATCGCATACGTGTCATACAGTGTGTGACAACGGCAACGTTTTCTTTTCCACCAACAAATTGTAAGAGTTGTTGAGCCTCTTGAGTAAATTTCCCCATAATGTACCTCCTTAAATTTTTTATTATGAATCGTTCATGTCCTTCATCCCCAAACATGTACGTATATGTTTGTTGCTACACACTTATTCTAACCTGTACGTATATGTTTGTCAACACAGTTTTTACACCGTTTACATTTTTTATGTATACATTTTCAAAAAAACTCCTTCGACAAAACACGACAAAACCATTGATATTATCACGCTTTCATCATCTTTATTTTTATTATTTTTCCCTAAAATTTTTTTTAAAAAATAAAAAAATCATCAGCATAAACTGATGATTTTAACTATAATTTTTTTAAATCTTTCGCTATCTCATTCATACAATCTTCTGCTTGCGGATAAACGCCACACTTATCTAAAAAGGCATGATCCATCCCCTTATACTGAATATACCTAACTTCAACTCCGGCTGCGTTTAAACGATTAACGTATGCCTCATCCTGTAAACGTAAAAAATCATACTCTGCGCTCACAATCAAAGTTTTTGGAAATTGACTCAAATCCTCTACCATTAATGGAGATAATTCTGGATGAACAAGTGGTATTTCATCACGAACATATAACTCATTGATTAACGGCATGCAATTTTTTATACTATGAATCGTACGCTTAACTAATTCATCATCAGACTCAAATGTATACTGATCTAAACTAAATTGATAACCTTCTTCTGATAATGAAACAACTGGATATAATAAAGCCATATACTTAATTCTTCTTAAACTTTTGACATCTCTTAATACACAACCTGCAGCCAAATTACCACCTGCACTATCACCCGAAATTCCAACACGATTGGAATCAATTCCTAAATCATTAGCATGATTAAAAATATAATTTACAACAGTGTCACAATCATTTAATCCATGTGGAAAAGGAGCCTCAGGAGATAAACGATAATCAATTGAAACAACGACTACGTGCGCTTTTTGAGCCATTGCTTTACATGGATTTTCAACTACATTTAAGTCTCCACCATAAAATCCCCCACCATGAATAAAAATAAGCGCTGGTAATAACCCTTTATGATTGATAGGATAATAAATTCGAACTGGGACACCATCTAAGATTTCATGTTTTACGATAATTCCTTCACTGATATCCAAGTTATCAAATCCCATTCCCTGTCTGATACGACCAATTTCAATTCCTTCAAATACCGTATCATCAACTTTTGAGAATTCTACTTTTGGTTTTAATCGCTGAATCTTTACACGTGGGTCAAGTCCCTTCGTTAATTCCGGTACTTCTTTTATTTGTGTTGGTACGCCATTAATCGTAATCATTTTAATTTTCGATAATTTGTCTAAGCATTGTTGATAATTTAAAATCATGATGGCCTCCTAAAAATAATCATCTATAATGTATACCTATCTTTATATTTCCGTTAGTCTAACATGTAGATAATTAATTGTCAACGATTTCAAAAAAGGAGCTATTTCTAGCTCCTTTTACTATGTCGTAACTAAATCTTTTAACTGACTTATCTCCTGAGATGCATTTGGCTGGTTAGCAAAATTTGAAGTTTCCTTAAGATTCTCAAAAGCAGTTGAAATCATTAGTTTGATACGATTCAGTTGATTGACCTCACTCGCACCAGGATCATAATCGATAGCCACAATATTAGTTCCTGGATACAGTCGTTTAAGTTCTTTAATCATTCCTTTCCCCGTCACATGATTTGGTAAACAGGCAAAAGGCTGCATACAAATAATATTTTTTACATCCATTTCAATCAGTTCAATCATTTCCCCTGTTAATAGCCAACCTTCTCCTGTTTTATGACCTAAAGAAACAACAGATTCAGCACCTTGTGCTATTTCTTTAATGGTTTTAGGTGGTTCAATCAAGTGACTATTTTTAAGAGCCTCTTTCATTAGACGTCGGTACTTCTCAATGACCTGAATGACTGATTGTCCCAAGAGCTTAGACCATTTTGATTTCAATAATAATTTATCTTCTTTGGAATAGGAACAATATAATAAGAAATCAATGAGTCCTGGGACTACAGCTTCTGCTCCTTCAGCCTCAACCAATTCTACAACATTATTATTAGCCGTTGGATGAAACTTTACTAAGATTTCTCCTACTAATCCAACACGTGGCTTTCTAATACGACGAATTGGTAAAGCTTCAAAATCTTTAATCATATCCTCAATATTTTCTTTATATTGTGTTTGATTAGGTGCCATTAAAGCCGTACTACAAATCTGTTCCCACTTTATATATAGTTGATTAGCTGACCCCTTAACGATTTCATACGGACGTGTTCGATATAATAAACTCATTAATAAATCACCGTAAACTAACGCCATTAAAGCACGGTTAATCAGTGGCCAACTTATTTTAAATCCTTCATTTTTTTCAAATCCTTGGGCACTTAATGAAATAACTGGAACTTGTTCAAAACCTGCATCCTGAAGTGCCTTTCTTAAAAATCCAATATAGTTCGTTGCGCGACATCCTCCACCTGTTTGCGTAATTAATAAAGATGTCTCATTTGGGTTATACTTACCAGATTTTAAGGCGTGAATCATTTGGCCAACAACTAAAATAGCGGGATAACAGGCATCATTATTTACATACTTTAACCCCTCATCAACCGCTTCATGGTCAAGAGATGGAAGAACTTCTACTTGATACCCTGATGCTTGAAAAGCAGCTTGTAAGAGGCCAAAATGAATCGGTGACATCTGAGGAGCTAAAATAGTATGTGTTTTTTTCATTTCTGTTGTAAATTCAATCGGATGATAAGTATTATCCACTTTAAGACGCTTAAAATGATTTTTTTCTCTCTCAAGCATCGTTGCTTTTAAAGAGCGTAATCGAATTCTTGCAGCCCCTAAATTATGGCCTTCATCAATTTTTAATGTTGTGTAAACTTTTGAATGAGCAGCTAAAATATCATGTACCTGATCTGTTGTCACCGCATCAAGTCCACATCCGAAAGAATTTAATTGTACCAATTCTAAATCATCTCTAGTTGCAACATAACTTGCGGCATTATATAAGCGAGTATGGTAAGTCCACTGATCCATTACACGAAGTGGTCGCTCTACTTCACCTAAATGAGAAATTGAATCCTCTGTCAATACAGCCATTCCAAGTGAATTAATCATCTCAGGAATTCCATGATTAATATGCGGATCAACATGATAAGGACGACCTGCCAACACAATCCCTTTCATGTTATGGTCCTCTAAATAGGCCAGTGTTAATTGACCATTTTCACGAATATCTCGTTTAAAATTCTCAAACTCTTTCCATCCCTTATCAACACTTTCACGAATTTCTTTCCAGGGGATATTAAAATCTTTAAAAACTTCGTGCAATCGTTTAGCTAATTTATCTTTTTGATCAAATGGCAGAAAAGGTTTAAGGTATAAGATATCTTTTTCACGTAAGACGTCTAAATTATTTTTAATCACTTCTGGATATGAAATAACAATTGGGCAGTTGTAGTGATTATCTGCCTTTTTATCTTCTTGTTTAGAATAAGTTAACGATGGATAAAAGATAAAATCCACCTTTTTTTCAACGAGGTTCATGATATGACCATGCACGAGTTTTCCAGGATAACAAACCGATTCAGATGGAATGGTCTCCATCCCTTTCTCATAAAGCTGATTAGAAGAAGGATCGGATAAAATCACACTAAAGTTTAAATTTGTAAAAAAGGTGACCCAGAATGGATAGTTTTCATACATATTTAAAACACGTGGAATTCCAACAGTTCCTCGTTTCGCAACCGATGGTTCAATGGTTTTGTAATTAAATAAACGATTATATTTATAACGAACTAAGTTAGGAATAGGACGTACTTCTGCCATTTTACCGGCCCCTCGTTCACATCGATTTCCCATCGTAAAACGTTCGCCATCTTTAAATTTATGAATAGTCAGTAAACAGTTATTTGAACATAATCCACATCTTGCACTTCGACTAGTTAACTCAAAATGTTCTAATGATGCTTGATTAATTAACGTTGAGACTTCCCCTTCTACATAACGCTCTTTTGCAATTAAAGCAGCTCCAAAAGCACCCATAATTCCTGAAATATCCGGTCGAATAGCTTGACGATTTGATAACTTTTCAAAAGCTTTTAAAACAGCATCATTATAAAAAGTTCCACCTTGAACCACAATTTTTTGTCCCAATTCTTCAGGATTTCTAAGTTTAATCACTTTAAATAGAGCATTTTTAATAACTGAATATGAAAGCCCTGCAGAAATATCCCCTACTTTGGCACCTTCTTTTTGTGACTGCTTGACTCTTGAGTTCATAAAAACCGTACATCGCGATCCTAAATCAACCGGATTCGAAGCATTGATAGCAGAATTCGCAAAGTCTTCGATGCTCAAATTCATTGATTTTGCAAAAGTATCTAAAAAAGACCCACAACCTGAAGAACAAGCTTCATTTAATAGGATACTTTCAATATTTCCATTTTTAATTTTTAAACATTTCATATCCTGTCCACCAATATCTAAAATACAATCGACACCCGGACAAAAGAAATCTGCCGCCTTATAATGGGCAATCGTTTCAATTTCACCAATATCCACTTTTAAGGCAGCTTTTAATAAGGCCTCTCCATATCCTGTAACAGTAGCTTTAACAATATGAGCCTCTAAAGGGAGTTGGTCATACAATGTTTTTAAAACACTAATCGTTGATTGCAAAGGACTGCCTTCATTACTTCCATAATAAGAAAAACAAAGGTTCCCGTCTTCATCAATGAGGGCAACTTTTGTTGTCGTGGACCCAGCATCAATTCCTAAAAAACAGTTGCCCGTTAAAGTAGATAACTCTCGTCGTCCTACTTTGGACATTTGATGACGTTTTATAAAAGAATCATACTCATCATCTGATTCAAATAACGGTGCTAATCGAACCGATTCAGACGTGTGAACCTCTTTAATCGTTTGTAAAGAGTCCACAAACTGAGAAAAAGAGATCACTTTAGAATCCATTGAGGATAAGGCAGCTCCTTTTGCTACATATAGTTGAGAATCATTAGGAAGAATGATCTCCTCAGGCTTTAATTCCAGAGTTTCAATAAATCGATTTCTTAATTCTGATAAGAAGTATAAAGGTCCCCCTAAAAAGGCAACATTTCCACGAATTGGACGTCCACAGGCAAGCCCACTAATCGTTTGAATGACAACAGCTTGCAAAACTGAAACAGCAATATCTTCTTTTGCGACTCCTTCATTGATGAGAGGTTGCACATCGGTTTTAGCAAACACCCCACAACGGGCAGCAATAGGATGAATGACTTTATAATGTTTTGCAAGCTCATTTAACCCAAGGGTATCAACTTGTAATAACGATGCCATTTGATCAATAAATGCGCCGGTTCCACCTGCGCAAGTTCCATTCATGCGTTGTTCAATTCCATCTTTAAAATATGTGATTTTAGCATCCTCTCCCCCAAGTTCAATTGCAACATCAATTTGAGGATAGTAACGTTTTGTCACTTTTGTTGAAGCCACAACTTCTTGAATGAACGGAATATTTAGATGTTTAGCTATTGCAATTCCACCAGAACCTGTCATATTCACCGTAATATTATAATCTTTAAACTGTTCATACGCCTGTTTTAAAACAACGGTTAATGTTTTTAAGATGTCAGCAAAATGACGCTCATATGAACTAAATAGAAGCTCTTCTTTTTCATTTAAGATAACGGCTTTTACCGTTGTTGATCCCACATCAACCCCAATATGAATAAGTTTTTGTGTCATACTTACGCAGCTAACCTGCTCCCCTCCTTTATTGATACAACTTTTCCTTAACTCCTTTTTATCAATTTTCGATTCATATTTTCCATTTACAGTATATGGATGGTTTTTTCAATTTAGACTAAAAAAAGCTAACTCAAGATTTGAGTTAGCTTTTTTATATTTTTACTATAGGGTATTTTTAGACATGTTTTTTTGTAAAGTTTAAAACTATATTATTTGTTTTGAATATATTGTGCAGCATTTTCTCCTGCAATACGTCCTGAAGTATAAGCAAATCCACATGCTAATCCTTCATATGGAGGATAACTTCCGTTTGAATAATATCCACCTGCTGAAGAACCAACCACATATAATCCTGGAATAGCATTATAATCTAAATCAATGACTTCTAATTTTTCATTGACTTTAACTCCACCTACTGTTCCTAAATAAACAGCACGTGCTTCAAACGCATAGTAATTTCCTTCAGATACTTCATAAACTAATGAATCTGCTGATTTACCGTAGTCAGTATCTTTTTTATTTTGAACCATTGTATTATAGCGTGCAACAGTTTCTTCTAATTCTTCAACTTTCATTCCAGTTGAAGCTGCTAATTCTTCTAATGTACTTCCTTTGAATGCTGAACCAGCTTCTACAGCTGCATCTGCCATAGCAACGAAGTCTCCCGTTCCTGCTGTATATCCAGGTCCTGCGTCAGATAATTTAATGTTTGCTCCATTTGAGAAATCTTCTAATGTTGCTTCATCGACAATGATGTAGTAACGTCCACCTGCTGAATAGGCAACATTTGACCAGAATACTGTATCATAGATAGCATCTTCATTTCCGATACGTGTTCCTGAAGCATCAACCCATAATAATGGTGCCATTAAAACTTGTGTTAATAAGTCTTCAGAATGTCCTTGAGCTCCTGTTGAAGAGTTTGCCAATTGAGCGGCATGTAATAAAGCAGTTGATGAATCCCAAGGAATTCCTCCTGCTTCAATTGCAGCATCAATTCCTTCACCAAAGTTGGCAACACCTAATGAATAAACTAAATCTGTATGTAAGTTTTCATATACTTTTTCAGTATTTGCTCCATATCCACCAGTTGCAATAATAACAGCATCCGCATTAACAGTTAAAATTCCACCATCTTCTTTAGTTGCTGTGATTCCTGTTACAGTTCCATCTTCAGCTTGTAAAATTTCATTTAAGCTTGTATTCGTACGAACTTCAGCTCCCATTTCTTCTAAATGAGTATAGAAATTCTCAAATCCTGCTTGTGAATCAACAAACTTGTGATAAGCTTTCCATTTGTATAAGTTATCTTCATGCGCTGCTTGAGTTGTTGTTGACGGTAAATAGAACTCCATTCCATATGACTCTAACCAATCAACTGTTGAAGCAGATTTTTCAACAATAGCACGTGTTAATGGTCCATTTGATAAATATTGATTAAATTCTAAAAGTTGAGAAACAGCTTCATCAACCGTTAAGTTTAATCCTTCTTCTTTTTGTAAAGTTGACTCAACCGCAAACATTCCTGATGCTAACATTGAGTTTCCACCAACTGAGTTAGTCATTTCAATAATTAAAACATCAGTTCCAGCCTCCGCAGCAGCTAAAGCAGCAGCGGTTCCAGAACCACCTGCTCCAACAACAACTAACTCAACTGTTACTTCTTCATCAACACCTGTTTTTGTTACTTTACGATTTTTCATTAATTCTACATCAAAACCAGCTTGTCCTAACGCATCTTCTACTGCAGTTAAAACACTGTTACTCGTTCCAGTGGCACCTGAAATCGTATCAACTGCAAGACTTTGATGTTCAACAATCGATGCTGCTAATTTAGGTGCAGCTGCTCCCCCAATCGTTGGTGTTTCTCCTGATGCATCAACGTCAATTGAAAGAATTGTTCCTTCATCGTCAACCTCAACTGTTGCGACAACATCTCCTCCAAACCCTGCTGCCGTTCCAGTGTATGTTCCTGCAACCACATTAGCTGTTGTTGCACCTGTTGTAGCATCATTCTGTTGCTCTTCCGTTACATTATTTGACTGACATCCAAATAAAACTGATGCCGCTAACATGATAGACATCAAGCTAAATGTCGTCTTTTTGAAAGCTTTGTTCATCATTAAGACGAACCCCCTTAAATATGTTATTTTTTTCACGATTTACACGAATATTATAACAAAATTTCACAATGTGGTAAGTTGAGCCTAATAAGTAAAAAAGTGGTTTATTTTAAGAAATGTTGTTTAATTTAGTTTGATATTGTAGAATGAGGGGGCGAAAGGATGAGATTGATTTGATCATTAACAACGAGACTTTTATACCATTTCATAAAGCATTACAAATAAAAAACCATCAAGGTTTTACTTTCAATGAATCAAAAAATATTTATACCAAAAAGAATTCATTTAATAAGTTATTTCATTATCAAATCTGCACGATACCTGATGATATCTCATCAATTATAGCTAAATCATCCTGTTTTACCATGTTGATATTTTTCAATAAATGTAAACTTATAATTGGTAATGAAACCATTATTTGCATGCCTTATTCCATTATGTTTATAAAAAAAGGATGCCATTATAAACTTCAAAAAAAACAGTCAACTGACGTGGTTTTTATCTTTGACTGTCATGAAGATTTTTTTGATAACTTCATTGTTTCACAAATTGCAGACTGCCCTATTTTTTACGATTTATTAAATTTAACAGATGCAAAAAATGAGTATCTATTATTTGATTATCAAAAAGATTCATCCATTCTCTCAACCCTTCATTTGTTCTTAACTGAATTGACACAATATAAACAGGCTGTGCATTCCGCTAAAAACTATAAACTGTTGTTAGTGATTCTGATGTCACAACTCGATCGAAATCATATTCCCTACCTCGTTATTCATGACTCCAGTATGATGCAATGCTATGATGAAGGGAAAATTTTAAAATATTTAAGTGATAATTTTTGCACCGCAACGCTATCTTCAACAGCTGAATATTTCAATTTTCATCCGGCCTATTTTTCAACATTATTTAAAAAGCTTTTCCACCAGTCCTTTTCGAAAAAACTTCTCTCACTTAAACTTGAGCATGCTAAACGGTTATTAATAACCACTAATTTAACAACAACTGAAATCATGCATTGTGTTGGCTTTAATGATAAAAGTTATTTCTTTAAATCCTTTAAAACTTACTATCAAATCACGCCTTTACAGTATCGAAAAACGTATTCTTCTTTATATCAAAACAAAAAAAATCCTAATGAGTAGGATTTTTTTTATTCATCAAAATAATTAAGATACTTATAACCACTAAAGCAACTTATCGTTTTAATGCCTGTAACACATTAGCGTAATTCGGTTCTTCTGTGACTTCTTCACAGTACTCTACATAAGTAATCGTATCAGTTTCATCTACAACAAAAACAGCACGAGTTAACAGTCCTAATTCTTTAATATACGTTCCAAACTTCATACCAAAGTCATGTTTTTTATAATCAGATAAAACTTGTATGTTATCAATTCCAGCCGCTCCACACCATCTAGCTTGTGCAAAGGGAAGATCCATTGAAATGACATAAACACTTACATTATCAAGCGCTGCTGCTTCTTGATTAAACCGACGAACCTCTGTATCACAAACGGGTGTATCAATGGATGGAACACTAACATAAACCTTCTTACCTGTAAAATTTTTAGATTCAACCGCATTTAATTCTTGATCAGTCACAACAAATTTCGGAGAAGGGTGTCCTACTTTAACATGAGTTCCTTCAAGTGTCACATAATTTCCTTTAAATTTAACATTCATACAACTACTCCTTTATTTAAACTTATCTATCTTAATATGGCTAAAAAAACTGTTTTTAATGTTACCTTTTTTTATTCTTTGTATATTTTATTAAGAGATACGTTAGGACAATGTCCTGTAGGAGGCGATCTATCATGGTGACTTCACATCATCCTTCATCATTTGCTAAAGGATTAAACTTTTATAAGCTTTTTTGGCTTTTTTTTGTCGCATCCTTCTTAGGAGTCGTCATTGAAACGATATGGTGTATGATAACCCGTGGTGTTATTGAGAGTCGAACTGGCTTAATTCTTGGGCCTTTTAATCTAGTTTACGGATTAGGTGCTTTATGCATGACCGCTGGCCTCTATCCTTTAAGAGAAAAACCAGACCGAATCATCTTAGCAGGAGGATTTGTGATTGGAAGTATTTTTGAATATATTTGTAGCTATTTTCAAGAGCAATGTTTTGGGACTATATCTTGGGACTATAGTAATTTTTGGTTCAATTTAAATGGTCGAGTTAATTTACTTTACTCATTATTTTGGGGATTATTAGCCATTGCTTGGATTCGATATATTTTCCCGAAAGCTTCTATCTTAATCGAAAAAATCCCAAATCATATTGGTATTCCATTAACTTGGATATTGGTTTTCTTTATGGTGTTCAATACATCGGCATCTGCTATGGCTCTTTACCGTCAATCTGAAAGAAGATTAGAAATACCTCCAAGCAATAGAATTGAAGCATTTTTTGATGATTATTATCCTGACGAAGTCATGGAAAAAATTTATCCTAATATGGTTTATATTGAATAAAAAAATGCTCTATAAAAGAGCATTTTTTTATTAGATACGTCAGACTAAGACCTATTTAACAGTCAAAATAATTTTGGAAATTAGACATTTGATCATCTCCATCTGATTCTATTTCATGTTTTTTATGATGTGCACGTGATAAAACTTTCAAGACAATAAATAAAAGAAAACAGCAAAGTAAAATAGAATATTTTGAAACGAGATGAACTAGAAATGTCCCGCAAAATGCACCTATACAAAATGATCCGATAATCGCATAGTATCGCCCACTAATTCGACCGGATTCCTTATCCTTCGTGGATAAATACTGAAATAAATGGCGTGTAGCCGAACGAAGATTTCCGGTACAGGTCATTGTCACATAAGATTGTCCAACTAAGTTTTTAAAGGTGCATCCCTGCATAGCAGAAATAAATGAAATTGAAACATTAATGATACTTGATGGAAATAAATCAGCAGTAAAAGCAATGATTGCTAGTAATATGATTTCAATGGTTAACATGCGCATACGCCAAATCCCTGGACCGATTGCCTTATAGTGTTTTCGAATCGCTTCGGTAACTAAAATTCCAATAAAATATGATAAAATCGGTGCTAGATAATATAAGGCATCTAACCAAAGTCCTTCTGCTAAAAGTATACATAAAAGGACGATATTTCCAGTCTGGGCATTCGCAAATACATGCCCCTCCAAAAGATAGGTATAAGCATCTAAAAATCCCCCAACAACAGCTAGCATCATGCCTACTTTTAATGTTTGATGAATAGGGATATACACTTTTTCTTCCATCGCCCTCCCCTCCTTTTATTAGATAAATCCAAATATTTTTAAATGAGTCTTAGCAGTTCAATCTTGTTGATGAAGATCATAATTGTCCTCAACCTAAAAGTTTTTATACAGATAAATTCTTTCTAGACTCATCTATATATTCTTGTTTTATCATATGCTGAAGTAAGAGACTAAAAGCATTATAAATCGCTAGAAAAATAAAAAAAGGAGCTATCTTTTTTCAAGATAACTCCTAAAAATAACAATATCCAAACTCAATTTTTTAAATAAATCCAAACATTTTTTATCAACTTATTCCATATAGCCCCGTCGTTGGATCTTGAAATAGTGGGATATGAATCGGATTAAAAGTGAACCAAATAAAAAGTATCACAATGACTGCAATCAAAAACAAAGCAATCATTTCATGAATTCCTTTTCCATATTTATAATTTCGATATCCAACGTACTGTCCAACTAGAAAAGCTAAAAAGACGATAAAGATATCAATTGCCATATTTTCAATACCAAAGGCACCAGTATAAAAGTAATACATAACCGGAACAGCAAGTATTGCAACGACTAAAGAGATAAATTGGCTCGTAAACCATTTCGCAGCATCAATTCGATACGTATGACGTTTCACAAAATAATAAATGGTCCACCACAAAATAGTCGGCCATAAAATAACCTTACAATGCTCCCATGTACTTTCATTCACTGGTGAGAAGATTCCCGCTACCATATTTTGTCCTGTTAAATCATAGATAAAATGAAATCCAACTGCTAAAACAAATAGCCCGATAATCCCTTTTAAAATCCATTTTTGAGGGGGGACAGTATCAAAGTATGACATGAAATCACGACTCCTTTAAACAAGGTATTTTTGAGTAATTTCTTTTAATTGTTCTTCATTTTGCTTAATATAACTTTCAAAGTCTAGTCCTGACTCTTCAACTGAAAGAGCTAGTTCATATAAAAATTCTGGAATACGTGTTTTTTGAATTTCACCAAAGACTTCACCAAGACGAGTTTTTCCTACTTCATATTTACCACCAATCCATAATGTGAAGCATTCTTCTACAGTCGCACCAACCTTTTTCTTTTTACCCGTAAATCCAATTCCACTAATTTGATGTACTCCACAAGAATTTCCACATCCTGAAAAATGAACAGCGGGAAGTACTTCTGTTTTACATTGTTTTTCCTTAAAATATTCCATTGTCTGTTTTAATACACCTTGACTATTACATAATCCAATTTGACAAGTTGGAATTCCGATACAAGCAACACTATGCTCAAACGGAGTGTCTCCTCCCATCGATTCAGTTAATTCTAACAATCCTTTTGCTTCTTTACCCGTTAAGTTTCTAAAATAAACACCTTCGGTCATAGCCAAACGAATGTCTACCCCTTCAATATTAGCTAAATAATCTAAGATTTTTTTCAAATCTGCTACTTCCAATTGTCCACCAATCGGGTGAAGATAAACACTATATAACCCTTCTTGTTTTTGTGCAAAAAGGCGTTTTGATTCTACGTCACACTCACAACCAATTTTATGAATTTCTTGTGGTGTAATATTTAATTCTAAACCACCTTTATTTTTTGCCTCATCTAAATGCTTTTGATAAGCTTCAATAAAAGCTTCTTCACCCATTCGTTCTACGATATATCGAACACGGGCCTTATTACGATTTTCATAATCACCTTCAGCTTTAAATAAATTAACCATTGCTTCTAAATGATAAAGAACATCATTTGGATTAATTAACGTTGGATATTTAACTGCTAATCTAGGATTTTGTCCAAGACCCCCACCTAAATAAACTTCAAAATAATGCTGACCTTCCTGAGTTACCGCTAAGAAACCTAAATCTTGTACGGTACAATGTCCCTCATCCGCATTACTGCTTGAAAAAGAGACTTTTAATTTACGAGGTAAATGATACGTATAAATTTGTTTTAAGAAGTAATCACCTGCGGCCCATGCATACGGTGTCACATCAAAAGCCTCAAGTGGATTTACACCAGAGAGTGGAGAAATAGCAACATTTCGTGGAAAGTTTCCACCAGCACCTCGTGTGTAAATATCATGGTCAAGTGCTTCTTCCATTAAATCACATACTTCATCAATTGATAAACCATGCAGTTGAATGGCTTGACGTGTTGTTAAATGAATTCGTTCCATATGATATTTTGTAGCCAGATTATAAACTGTATTCAACTGATCAAATGTTAACATCCCAGAAGGAATACGAAGTCGAATCATGAATTCTTTTCCACCTTTATGGGCATAGACCCCAAATCCTCCTGAGACATGTTTAAATTGCATCATATTTAGTTCACCATTAACAAATTGATGCCCCTTCTCACGAAAATCCTTCATTTCGTTACGAAGCACTTCTTTTAACTGACTCATTCTACTACCACCTTATTTTTTTATAATCTACTTTTAATTTGTCTCAATAGAGGAATTTTATTCCTAGCACGTTGAGAAAAAAAGCACCTTATCAGGTGCTAGACAGGTAAATCTCTTTTCGTAAATAGATATCCCCCTAATGCATATAGAGCCAGTGCAATCATCAACAAGATGCACATAAAACCATATGCACTTTTTTCACCTGATGCTATTTGACTAGAAGGGTATAAACTAAAAATCGTAAAATATTTAAAGATTTCTAACTTTTCTCCAACATTAGATAACATCTGGATTAACAAAAATAAAATAGGCACACCCGCTCCTATTGAATAGGATAATTTAATTTCATTGCTGATGCAAGAGGCAAAAAAACAAATTCCGCTAATAGCTAAATGTAGGACGTATAAACCAATATTCATCTTAAAAAGAATCATCATATCTAACTCTCCTGGGAACATCAACTGTGCAAAACCTATCTCACCAAGTGTTATTAACATAATTAAAGCACCTAGACTTGTCCACATCACAGTTGCTTGAGTTAAGATAATTTTTCCTCTCGTGAGAGGAGAGGCTAATAAATAAGCCATTGATCCTTGATCAACATAACGCGCAACCAAACGATTGGCCAAAATGATTTCAAAAATCATGGGGAAAACGAGAAACAAAAATCCATAAAGGTACGAAGCTAGAAATTCAATTAACGTTGTTCCAGGATTCGTCATTCCAAAGGCACTCATTAACTCTGGCATTACCTGTGTAAATTGTTCTAGCACTTCTCCAAGTTTTGGATCAAACATTCCTGTAATAATCCCTGTATACATCATTAAGACAGCAAAAATAATGAGAAAAACTTTGTAGCTAGCTTTAAGTTCCCGTTTAAACAAGGTCAAATTTATCACGTTCTATCCCCTCCCATAAAAATGTAAAAACAATTCTTCTAGTGTTGGTGTTGTTGTATCTAAGTCCATAATTTTATACTCTGAGATGAGTTTTAAAAATGGAGGTAGCGTCCCCTGATAATGAACCTTAACTTTTATAGGCGAGATAAGCTTTGCATCTGTCACGTCAGTTGTGAATCTGCTAGCCTCTTCTTCTGTTGCAAATGTTAAGACATAGGATTTATGCTTTGATGCCTTAATTGAATTCACATCCTCAACCGCAATCAGATGTCCATCTTTAATCATTGCCGTTCGATCACATGTTCTTTCTATTTCTTCAAAAATATGTGATGACATAAAAATTGTTTTCCCTCTTTCTTTCTCTGACAAAATAAGTTCAATAAAACGATTTTGCATAAGAGGGTCTAGGCCACTCGTCGGTTCATCTAAAATTAAAATTTCTGGATCATGCATAAAAGCACAAACAATCCCAACTTTTTGTTTCATTCCTTTAGACATCTTTTTAATTTTTCCACTCGCATTAAGTTCAAACATTTCCATTAATTCATAGGCTCGGCTTAAATCTTTCATTCCCCGTACACTAGCCGCAAATTTAATAAAGGCGATTCCTGTCATATCATCCATAAAAGCAATTTCACCCGGAAGGTACCCCAACTTTTTTTGAATACGTGATCGATCTTCCATACAGTCTAATCCATTAATTTTACAACTCCCTGAATTACCATGAATAAAACCCATTAAGTGACGAATAGTCGTCGATTTACCAGCTCCATTTGGTCCTAAAAAACCAAAGACCTCCCCCTTAGATACTGATAATGACACATTGAAGATCCCACGTCCTCCCCCGTAATCTTTCGTTAATTGATTAATTTCAATGACACTCATGTTCTTCCCCTCCTGATAAAAATCACCTTCTTAATTGCCTTTTATTCCTAAGGAAATTATATCCTCCTTAAATAGACTGGTCAACCTTATCACAGTCATTTAGACTCTATCTTCTCACTTTTAAAAAAATTATTAATCATCAAAAAATCAGCCAAATTGTCTTTGATTAAGATTACTAACACAAGACTTAAAACACCACTACAAATCCAGACTGCATAAATACTTAAATAACTAATCAAAGTTGAACCCATAATAGCACCAAAACAAAAAGAACCAATAATAATGATATAACTCAAACATTTTATTTTAGATTCTTGATGATGGTGCAAACAGTAAGCTGTCAAATTTTCCGCTGCCGAACGAAGATTCCCCGTACAAACCGTTGTCGCATAAGCAAAACCATGAAGTTTCTTAAAACTACTAATTTGCATCGCACAAATAAAAGATACCATTGAATTAACAATGATTGGAGGATAACTTAACGGATATAAGCCAACGCCAAATAACAGAATAATCTCAATCACTAAAACATATTCATGCCAATAATCATGCTTCTTTACAATTTCTGTTACAACTGCTCCCATAAAAAAAGCAATAATTGGGACAAGATAATAAAGAGCCTGAACAAAATGTCCCTGAGAAATTTGTAAGGTCAATAAAACCATGTTCCCTGTCTGAGCATTAGCAAAAACGCCCCCTCTTAATAAATAAGTATACACATCCAAAAAACCTCCAACAAAAGCTAATAAAATTCCAACTCGCATTGTTTCATGCATTTTTACTTCCTGATTCATAAATCCCCCTCCTACCTATATACAAACAGAAATGTATTTCACTATTATAAATGAGTCTCAATATTGAAGTCTTTTTGATCCTTAGGCGTCACTATAGTCCAGTTAAAAGTTTTTCAAGTGTGAAAAACTTTTAACTGGACTTATATATATAAGTTATGAGACAATATACATCAATTTTCTCAGAACACGTTTTCAATAACAAAAAAGAGGATGACTTTTAACAAAGTCTCCTCTTTTTATTCTTATTCTTCTATCTTTTCAAATCGTTTAAACGTTTGACCATCCCTTGTAATAGTCTCAGTCCACATACTAGCCGGACGTACCCAAGTACCAAATTCACCATATAAGGCTTTATACACAACCATTTCTTCAAGAGTTTCTGAATGTTTAGCAATAGCTAATACTTCATACTCCTGCCCTTTAAAATGTCTATACTTTCCTAATTGAATTGTCTGTGACATCTCTATGCCTCCTAATACATTTATATTTCTAATAATTTTTCAGCAAACTTATTCATAAACCATCGAATACCTGACCCTACAACTACTTATAAACGAGAAACTCCCCTAGTCGTAAAGAATTTTTAAAAACTACATTCATTTTTCTTTAATATCATTTCAGGCCTTCATTTTTTATTGCCCCTCTATTGTGGATACATAGCTTCTCTAGGATGGGGCTATGAAGCCCTAGCTATTGAGGATTGCTAAGAGCTAACGCTTCTTAGTCTAGGGGATTCACTTTTGTAAATCTAGTAATTCATCTACGCGTTCGATCATATATCGCTGCGCATCTTCTAACCCTTTATTATAAAAATGTGGCCCCATTGTATCAATCAAAAAATCGAGCATTAATTCTGCCGATAAGTGTCCTAACTCCTCATCACGTTCTTTTAAAAAATAGGTTTGAAGCTTTGAAATCATTTCCTCTTTTTGTTTCTTACTTATACAGTCCTTCATAAAAAAACCTCCCTTATCACACTCTAACCAATAGTATATACCCAATCAACCTTATCCTTTTAAATCATTTCATCTTAAATCTTCAACTTTCTTATTCTATTTATATCATAAAGTATTCATCAATTACCAGTTCTACTTTTGACAGGGCCTTTGCTCCCCTCTAAAGCTCAAGTTTATAAAGAAGGTAAAAATCATAAAGAATTCGCCGATAATCGGTATAAAAGTCACGATAACTGACAACTATCAATTAGCATAAGAATACACTATCATTAACAAAGGAGGGTCAGTACAATGAAAAAAGCCTATACTTTTATTTTAATTGGAATGGTCTTCATTTATCTTAATCTACCATTGGTTGGATGGCTTGTTAACATAGCAGGTTACTTATTAATCGTGACTGGAACCCATCTCTTGACTCAACATAAACAAAATAAAGGTCTTGAACTGTCTAAATATCTCTGTATCGGACTAGCCTGCTTTGAACTGTTACAACAAGGATTTTATAATTTAATTGGAAACAACTCTACATACGCTTATATACTGATTATCGCTCTACTACTCATTCAATTTTTTATCTTCTACCTGATTATAAAAGCAGCAGCTGATGAAACTGAATCGCTCGATATTCAAACATACCAACAAGTTTACTTAATCATAGCAATCGTTGGGCTTATCTTATATATTCTCACTTGTTTCTTCTCAGGATTTTTTGCGTTACTCATGGGATTACAAGTCATTGAATTTTGTTTTCTCTGTTATGTCTTCCAATATTTCCGAACACACATCAAATAAAAAATCAACCAGTAGCTGGTTGATTTTTTATATCTAGTTATAAATTGCTTTAATTGGTTCTAAATTTGCAGCTTTACGGGCTGGAACAATTCCAAATATAATTCCGATAATAATCGAAGTTGAAGAAGCCCCAACAAAGGCAGATAGTGATAAAATTGGAGTAAATGGTAAGAATAATCCAACGATCTGAGATAATACAAAACCAGTTAAAATCCCGATAATCCCACCGATTAATGTCACAAACATTGCTTCAAATAGAAATTGTAACAGAATAGAATTTGGAGTTGCTCCAATGGCACGACGAATTCCAATTTCTCGTCTACGTTCTGTTACCGAAACGTACATGATATTCATGACACCAATTCCACCTACAAGTAATGAAATCGCCGAAATAAAAGCAATAAACAGGGTAATCGCTGAAATCATCTCATTCATTTCTTTAACCATATCACCTGGATTCCAAGATTCATAGCTTCCATTAATTCCTTCATGCGCTTCTTCAAGTGACTTAATAACCTCACTGATCACGGCATCGTAGTCAAAACCATTTTCGATATAGATATAGGCACTTCTAGGCGCAAACTCTGCCTCATCCACTAAAGTAACAGGGGTTCGATCAAGTGAAGCCTGTTGAACTAAATCATAACTCCAATCGAAGATACTAGCTGGTTTAGCTTGTACTCCGATAATCTCATACATGGTTGAATTTATATCGATCGCGACTCCAATAGCCTCTTCTGGACTGCTAAATAAACTTAATGCATTTTGATAAGTTATGACGATAACATCATTTAAAACATCACTACTCTCAAAATATCTTCCTGCCGCAAGTTCTGGCTCTGGATAATTTTCATATGCTTCGGCAAAAATCGATGTACTTTGTCCAAAGATACTAGCCGATCCTGATAGGTAAGTAGGAGAACTATCTGAAGAAGATTCTCCATAAAAATCTTTATTAATTTCAGCTTTGCTAACACCTTTAATTTCTTCAATCATAAGGATATCATCATCTGTGATTGGCTTTATCGTTGCCAAATCGTCATAATTATTCGGATAAAAACTGACTTCAATTTTATTTCCCCCAAGTTCAGATGTCGTCTCAGCAAAGTAGGCCTTTACCCCATCACCAATTGCTAAAATAACAACAACAGAACTAATCCCAATAATAATTCCAATCATCGTCAAGAATACGCGGACTTTATTCGCCTTAATATTAATCAAAGCTCCTTGAATAATATTAATTAAATTCATGACATCACCTCTTCTTTGAATACCCCATCACGCAGGTAAATGACTTTAGAGGCATACTTCACTAAATCAGGGTCATGTGTCACCATGACGATTGTTTTTCCTGCTTGATTTAAATTATATAAAATGTTCATAATTTCATTACTTGTATTTGTATCTAAAGCCCCTGTTGGTTCATCTGCAAAAATTAGTTGTGGTTCATTAATTAGGGCACGAGCAATCGAAATACGTTGTTGCTGTCCCCCCGATAATTCATGTGGATACTGATTTATTTTTTCTAAAAGGCCGACCATTTGAAGTTGGTGTTTTACTCTTTCAAGTCGCTCTTTTTTTCCAAGTCTGTTGTCATACTGAAGCGGTAATTCGATATTTTGTCCAATTGTTAACGTTCCAATTAAATGAAACTGTTGAAAGATAAATCCAATATTTCGATTTCTAAAATGAGATCGTTCAACTTCAGTTAAATGCGTGACATCTTTACCATCAAAGATATACTCACCTTCCTCAAATCGATCTAAAAGACCAAGGACATTTAATAACGTCGATTTCCCACCTCCTGATTTCCCCATAATGACAACAAAATCACCTGTTTCAATGTTCAAATTCACTGACTTTAAAACATGTAGCTTATCTTTTCCCACATCATAATACTTTTGAATATTTCTTAATTCAATTAAATTACTCACTAGTTTCACCTTCACTTGGGTTGATTAAAATCTCATCCTTCTCTTTTAATCCAGATTTAACTTTTGTATAACCTTGTTCTTCTCCTGCAACCTCAATCTTTTGTTTGGCAAACTCTCCCCCATTTTCTACATAAACATAATGACTATCACCCTCAACTACAATCGCCTCGGTTGGAATACTAATTAATTGATCGGCTAATTTGATAGAAACTTGAGCTTGATACCCATTCACGAGTTCAGATTGATCATCTAAACTAACTTTTACAAGATACGTCGATGATGTTGAAGTACCTGAAGTATTTGTCGCTTGAAGTGGATCTTCATCAATAAAGGTAATTTTGCCACTCACCGTTTTATTCGTCGCAATTAATAAGGTCTCAGCTTCCATTCCAACACTGATCTTCGCATAATCCTTTTCTCCAACTGATGCTGTGACATAAAAATCAGGGCTCTTTAACTTTAAAACAACTGGATTTTCTGAACTTGAATCTTCAACAAGTGAAACAACACCACTAAATGGAGCAACTTCTTTGATATATTCTTTTTCTTCAAGTTTTGTTTTTTCTTTAACTAGCGTGTTAATTTGCTCGTCTAAACTATTAAATGTTTCTTGATCTTCATCGCTTAGCTGACTTCTTAAATCACTAATCTGTGTATCAAATTCTGCTACTTGTCCGGGTAAATTATATTCTAATTCATTCTTTTGAACATAGCAGCTTTCAATTTGAGCGTCAAGGTCTGCCACTAATGCGGCATCATTCTCATCATCTGGGTTTAACTCATTTTTTTGTTTTACTAATTCATCAAGTTTCTTTAAAATCTGATTCACTTGAGATTTAGTTTCTTGTTGTAATTTTGACTTTTGGTCCTCAATCGATTTAATTTGTTTATTCACCGACTTTGCTGCAGGTGTCCCTTCACTCGATAATTTTGCTTTCTTAGCATTCAATGTCGCAATCTGTTCATTTAAATCATTAATTTGACTCGTGATTTCAGCATTATGATAAGTGATTAACACATCACCAACTTGAACTGAATCTCCATGACTCACATTAATCGTCATTTCTTCACCTTTCGTCACATCCTTTGTGAACGTCGTATATTGTGATGGAATCACACTTCCTGATAAAATAACTTTCTTTTGATTTGGAACAACATATGTATTTTGAAATTGCATTTGCGGTTCCACTTCTGGTTGCGAATTAAATTTCATAACGCCTACTATTAGCATGAGTGTAAGAAGACTAGCTCCCACCCCAATAACGATTTTTTTCTTCTTCACCATCATAACCTCCACTTTATTCTCTAATTAACTTCGAAAGTAATTCTTACTTTTTTTGTACCTTTATCTTAACAAAATAATCCTCTAGTCGCAATGCCACCTATCATTGCTTAACTAGAGGATTTTAACTTATTCCATCATTGAAAGTAATTCTTCAATCTTTTCGACAACACCATTCTCATCATTACTTTTCGCCATGAATCTTGAAACTTGTTTTAACTGTTCGTGAGCATTTGCCATCGCAAAACTATGGTAAACACTTTGCATCATCTCTAAATCATTCAAGTAATCCCCAAAGGCAGCCGTTTGTTCATGCTCTAACTTAAATAATTTTTTAACGTGTTCAATCGCATATCCTTTATTAGCACCTTTAGCAGTAATATCTAACCAGATTTCGCCCGATACCGACACCTGTTGGGTTTCATAATAATCTTTATAATATGGATACGCATTTTTTTCTGAGCCTGAGAAGTCGCAAATCGTTACTTTTAAAATATCATCGTCCACTTCATCAAAACTCTTCACGACTTGACGACTTTCATAATATTTTTGAACTTGTTCCACAAATCTTTCATCTGTATTCTCAATATAGGCTGCCTTTTTTCCGCAGACAATAATATAAGCATTATCAATTTGACGTCCCACTTCAATTAATTCTTTGGCGACTTGTTTGTCTAAAGCGTTAATTAATACCTCTTCACCTTTATACATCACAAACGTTCCATTCTCTGCGATAAACATTAAATCATCCTTTAATTCTTCAAAACGTTTGGCTAGGTTATAGTATTGGCGTCCACTTGCAATCGCAAAAATAATATCTTTTTCCTTTAACTTTTTAAATGTTTCATAAAATGATGGGTGAATTTCATTTTGACTATTTAATAAAGTCCCATCCATATCAGTCGCAATAAATTTAATCATAATCCCTCTCCTATTCACAGCTAATGTTAAGACCTGTTTGTTCTAATTTTTCTTTAATACGCCCTTCTAACTTAGCATCCGTCATGAGATGCGTAATATCTTGTAACGTCGCAAATTGATAAGATCCATCACGGTTAAACTTTTCATTTTCTATTAGGACGAAAACTTCCTTAGATGATTTAATAATGGTTTTCTTCGTTATCGATTCTTCCGCATTAAAATTGCTAATAAAGTTCTCATCAACATTAATTCCACCAACACCGATAAAGCTTTTATCGAATTTACACATCGCAATTTGCTCATTGGCAAGGGCCCCAATCATCCCACCAAGTGTCGCATTATATTGACCACCAACCATAATAACTTCAACAAATATGTTAGCTGAAAATAAAGGGGGGATTTCAATCATATTTGTCACAATCGTTAAACGTTTATTTAATTTAGATAATTGTTTAGCGAGAGCAAAGTTTGTACTTGAAATATCTAAAAAAATAACTTCTCCTTCATTAATAAATGGAATCGCACGTTTAGCAATTAGCTCTTTTTTATCTAAATCATGATGCATTCGAGTATTAACTCCCTGATCGTGAACGAGTGGACGGATGCTAATAGCACCTCCGTATGTTCGCTTTAAACGCCCCTGTTTTTCAAGCATTTGCAAATCTTTTCGAATCATGCTTTCTGAAACCTTAAATTGTTCACTTAAATCTCGAACTAAAACTTTTCCCTCAATCAATAATAGTTCCTCAATTTTATCTAATCGCTCTTGTAAAAACACTATCTCACCCGCTTTCATTCCCATTTCATATCATTTATTATCGATTATTATTATAAAATATCTTATCTGTTGATACAAGTCCCAATATTGAAAATAAATTTAATAATATCAACCTATTTATTTAGTAATATTACGAATTTATTTTAGTAGATAAACTTAGCTATATATGGTAAATTAAAGATGATAGCGTTTTTAAAATGTAAGAGGGGGAAATCAAGTGTACTTACTAAATAAGAGTAAAAAAGTAATGCTAGCTGCAATCTGTAGTACATCTATTTTTGGTATAACAGCCTTAGCAGAAAATGATTTAGTTAGCAATTCAAGCTTCAATGATGCTTTGAACAACTGGCAAATCGAGGGGGATTCTACGGCTGCTAGTATTAGCAACGCATGGGGATACAACGACTCATCAAGTCTAAATTATTTCTCAAATCAGGATTATGAAGTTCGCACCGAACAAACAATCACTGGACTTGAAAATGGATTTTATCGTTTAGAACTTTATTCTTCAAGTAGTGGTGGTCAAGAAGAACACTATGTTTACGCCAATAATGGTGCACGAACAAGCATTCCTGTCTCTGATGACTTTATTAAAGTTATATTAGATTTTGAAGTTTTAAATAATGAAGCAACCATTGGAATTTACTCAAATGGTCTACCAGGCACTTGGTCAAACTATGATGAGGTATCCCTACAGAAAAAGGATACTGAGTATCGCATGTTAAAAGGCGGAGACCTGACAATGGTTAACTTTATTGAAGATCTCGGAGGAGAATACTTTGATGAAGATGGAAATGCACGGGATGTTTTTCATATTTTAGCTGAGAATGGATTTAACTTCGCCAGGCTCCGTACTCATAATAATGTCGGACGTGATTTTTTATCACAATCAAGTCCTAGATACTATCTACCAGATGGGTATCAAAATACTGAAGATTTATTAAAAAGTGCAAAGCGTGCAAAAGACGTTGGTATGGCAATTGAAGTGACATTAAATTACAGTGACTGGTGGCCAAATGCTGCAAATCAAGAAATTCCTGCCGATTGGCGTGAAGCGATTGAAGGAATGTCAGATAAAGAAGCGGTTGATAAATTAGAGACGTTAGTTTATGACTATACAAAAGAAGTGATGCAAGCGTTAGCGGATCAAGGGACGACGCCTGAATATATTTCACTTGGAAATGAGATGCAATATGGAATTTTATATCCGTATGGGAATGTTGTGAATTTTCAAAATCTAGCGCGCTTTCTAAATGCCGGCTATAAAGCTGTTAAAGAAGTCTCGACAAATACACAAGTCATTCTCCACTTAGACGAGGCAGGAGATGACGATCGCTATTTTTATTTCTTTGATGAGTGTGAAAAATATGGGGTGAACTATGATATTATTGGTTCATCATACTACCCATTTTGGTCAGAGGTAACGGTTGAAGATGTGATGCCTTGGTTTGAGATGCTCGGTGAAAAGTATCAAAAGAAAATTGTGATTATGGAGACAGGATATAAATGGTACCCTGTTACGGCCGATAAAAAACCAGGACAATTAATTACAAATGGACCTGAAAGTCATGATGCCTCACCACAAGGACAAAAAGAATTTTTAGATGAATTATTTAATGGAATTCGAAACATTGAAAATAACTGGGTGATTGGAGATTTATACTGGGACCCAGTGATGATTAATCATGAGGGTGTTGGCTGGGCAATGATTCGCGGTGCCGCAGAAGATGGAAGCCAGGACATGGCTTTAAACAACGTTGTTTCAAACACGACTTTATTTGATTTTGAAGGAAAAGCACTGCCTGCTCTAAAATCATTTAAGGATACATCTGAAGGAAGTACAGAAGGGATGATTTCAGGTATTGTCTATGATGAAGAAGGTAATATTTTAACGGATGCGACCGTTATCCTAACCGTTGGAAAAGAGAAAGTCACTCGCTCAACTGACAAGTATGGACGCTTCTTCTTAACAAATGTAGAATCTTCAAAAACTTCAGAAGTAAAAGTAAGTAAATCTGGATTCAAGTCCGTCATTACAGCAGTTGATGTCCTCCCAAGTGAAACAACAACGATTGAGTTATCGCTTGAAACATCATCAGGAATTATTCCAATTGTGATTGGCGGTATCGTTTTAATTCTTGCTGTTTTAGGGACGATTTTCGTTCAATTAAAAAAGAAAAAATAAATTCTATAACTAAAATGATTTTTCCTCTTTTCGACAACAGAAATTCGCACTTTTCGTCATAAGAACATCTATTTTGCTATATAAAAACAGGTATTTAGAAAACGGTTTATTTTTTTATATTTTTTTATTAATTTTTACTATAATTTAATATGGTTATCTGTTAATATCTTGTTATATAAGTTAAATTTTTAGTGAGGGGAAATTAAAATGGAAACTTTAAAATTTAGTTTTGGGGACTTTTTACACGGAGCAGATTATAATCCAGAACAATGGTTAGATCGTCCTGATATCTTAGCTAAAGATATTGAATTAATGAAAGAAGCGAACTGTAATGTCGTTAGTATCGGGATGTTCTCTTGGGCAATGCTAGAGCCAGTTGAAGGTGTTTATAACTTCGATTGGATGGCTAATGTCATTGATCGTTTA